>CBFGMX010000008.1:0-68712 GCA_965649955.1 uncultured bacterium | reverse complement strand
CGAGGCGGCGTCGGAGACCGTAGCAATCGCGCCGGGGTAAGTGATCGATCCGGCATCGGGTCGAACCGTAGCGGTGCAAGCGGCGAGCGCGTCGGCAATCGAAGCGTATCCAGCGGTTCGCGAAGTATGGGTGGTGGTTTTGGACGTGACTACGGTGGCAGCGGGGCAGGTGCGCGTGCCAGTAGCAGCCGCGGCTCGTCGAGTATGCGGAGTTCTGGAGGCTTTGGCGGCGGTGGTAGCCGAGGCGGTGGAGGAGGAGGCTTTGGTGGCGGTGGACGCGGCGGCGGTGGCGGCGGCGGACGCGGTGGCGGCGGACGAAGGAGGTAATAAGCAATGAAACGGAACAAGACTACTACAACTACGAAACTGAGCCTTTGCGTGCTCTTGTTACTGGCTTTCGCATCGTTTGCGCCGGCGCAGACGACGGTCGCGACAAAAGCCAAATCATTTGCGACGGCTGAAGAGGCCGCGAGTGCGCTGATTGACGCGGCCGAGAAGTATGATGAAACAGCCTTGATCCAGATTCTTGGACCAGACAGCTACGACATCATTCATACCGGCGAACCTGCTCGCGATCGCGAAGTGGCGAAGGAGTTTGCGTCACAAGCCCGCATAAAAAAGAACGTAGCGCTGCAACCTAGAAATACTCGTCGTGCGTTCCTGACGATTGGCGAGGACGACTGGCCGTTCCCCGTGCCCATTGTGAAGGGCGCCTCCGGCTGGTCTTTCGACACGCGCGCGGGCCGTCTCGAAATTCTGTACCGGCGAATCGGCAGTAATGAACTGAACGCCATTCAGATCTGCCGTGGCTACGTTGAAGCGCAACACGAGTATGCGCTGATCAAAAAGAGTGGGGGCGTGAATCAGTACGCGCAGCGCATCATCAGCACTCCCGGCAAGCAGGATGGATTGGCGTGGCAAAACAGTGATGGCGCGTGGGATGGTCCAATCGGTGAAAAGGTAGCGAACGCTATCGCGCGCGGTTACACGTCAAGGGCCGAACCCTTTCACGGTTATTACTTCAAGGTCTTGAAGGGGCAAGGCCCTGCGGCGCCGCTCGGTCAATTGGACTTTGTTGTTAAGGACGTGATGATCGGCGGCTTTGCCCTGATTGCGTTTCCTGCTCAGTACCGCGTCACCGGTGTGCAAACGTTCATGGTCAGTCACGACGGTGTGGTTTACCAGAAGGACCTTGGTCCAAAGACGACCGAACTCGCCAGCGCGATAGATCGATTCAATCCTGATAGCGGTTGGACTCCGGTGTTGGAGCAGTAAAGCTCAACCTTTCTCTGTGCAACCTCCGTGTTCACTGTCTGTGGTTAACGAACCTCCGTGACAGCCGCCACAGACACAGCGATCGAGAGGTTGCACAGAGAAGACAAGGACGTGATGAAGAACCTACTAATCTACTTCGTGCTGAGTTGTGTGGTTGTGGCCCCGGTAGTAAACGCACAGCAGACGCGAACAGAAAAAGACCTCCTTGGCGAAAAGCCGATTCCGGCTGACGCTTATTACGGCGTGCAAACAGCTCGCGCGCTGGAAAACTTCAAACTGTCTGGCGTTCCGATCAACCACTATCCAGGTTTTCTTGAAGCGTGGGCCATAGTCAAACTTGCCGCCGCGCGCGCTAACACTGACGTTGGCGCCATGAAACCAGATCGGCTGGCGGCAATCGAAAAAGCGACGGCAGCCGTTCGCGAGGGTAAGTATCACGATCAGTTCCTGGTGGATTGGTACCAGGGCGGCGCCGGCACCTCTACAAACATGAACGTCAACGAGGTGCTCGCAAATATCGGACTCGAGTTAACTGGCCACAAGAAAGGCGAGTACCAGTTCCTCGAACCGCACGACGACCTCAACATGTCGCAGTCGACGAACGACTCCTATCCCACTGCGCTCAAGGTGGCGTTTTTGCTACGTAACGATCGGTTAATTAACGAGGTGCAAAAGCTCGTTGCTTCTTTTCGTTTGAAGGGCGATGCGTTCATCGAGATCGTCAAGATGGGCCGGACGGAGATGCAGGACGCCGTGCCGATGACCCTGGGCCAGGAGTTTCATGCATTTGCTGCCGGCCTTGATGACGAAATCAAACTGCTTCGCGATGCGGAGAAGTATCTGTACGCCGTCAACATGGGAGCGACCGCGATAGGCACCGGCATCAATGTGCCAAAAGGTTACGCCGAGAAATGCGCATTCCATCTGGCGAGGCTGACTGGAAAACCGATTGTGCCGGCGACTGACATGTTGGCGGCGACGTGGGACCAGCAAGGGTTCGTTGTTTACTCCTCTGCGCTAAAGAGCCTGGCAATCAAATTGTCGAAAATCTCGGGAGATCTCATTCTCCTCGCTTCTGGACCACGCGCGGGCCTGGGTGAGATTAACCTGCCGGCGCTTCAGCCCGGATCTTCGATCATGCCTGGAAAGGTCAATCCGGTTGTGCCTGAGGTAATGAATATCGTCGCGTTTCGTGTAATGGGTAACGATTACAGTGTCACGCTGGCCGCCCACAGTGGACAGCTACAGCTAAACGCCTATGAACCGTTGGCGGGTCTCGCCGTAATGGAATCGCAGAGTCTTCTTTACAACACATCAACTCTGTTGCGGACCAAATGCATCGACGGAATCACCGTCAACGAACGCGTGCTCTCGCGCTACATGGAGACGTCCGTCGGAATCGTTACGGCGCTCAATCCGGTCCTCGGATACGAGAAGGCAACGGAGCTTGCGGGCGAAGCCTACAAGTCTGGCAAGGGAATACTGGAGATTATCCGCGAGAAGAAGATTCTCACCGAGCAGCAAATCAAGGAATTACTCGATCCGATCAAGCTCACCAATTTGGATAAGAGCAAGTACCAGCGAAAACAGTGAGCTATGTGAAAACATTTCCGGTCTGCTAATGGAAACACCAGCAACAATAGGAGTGATTACCCGGCGCGACTCGAAGGTAGGTATTCGAATCGCGGTAGTCGCCTGGATTCTTACGGCAATCTACTACTTCTACCAGTATGCGCTGCGCTCCGCGCCGGCAGTGATGATGCCGGAGTTAAGCAATGCGTTCGGCATGACACCGCTCGGCGTAGCCGCGATCGTCGGGCTTTTCTACTACGGATACTCACCATTCAGCTTAATCGCCGGTACGGCCATGGACCGCATTGGACCACGTAAACTTCTACCTGGTGCAGCGGCCGTCGTCGGCGTTGGAGCGTTGCTATTTGCAACGGGCAATAGCCAACTCGCCGCCGCCGGCAGGTTTATGCAAGGCGCCGGTGGGGTATTTGCCCTGATCGGCGCAATTTACATCGCGAGTAAAAACTTTGCTCCCTCGCGCGCAGCCACCTTAATCGGCGCCACGCAAATGTTTGGCATGGCTGGTGGATCGGCTGGTCAATTTGTTGTCGGTCCAATCATCGGTAGTGGGGTTGCCTGGAACCACTTCTGGATTGCCATGGGCGTGATTGGGCTGCTCATCGCCGTGGCGCTTCTCTTCCTGATACCTCGTGAAGGACTACCGCAATCCGGCGGCGGTTTGAAAACAGTTACTCGAGCCTTCGCAACTGTCTTCAAAAACCCACAGTCAGTCCTGTGTGGGCTGATCGCCGGTTTGATGTTTCTACCGACCACCATCTTCGACATGATTTGGGGCGTTCGCTTTCTCCAGGACGCACACGGATTGGATTACGGCTCGGCGGTGATGCGATCGGCCACCATTCCTTTTGGGTGGATCATCGGCTGTCCTTTGCTCGGTTTTGTTTCGGATCGAATGGGTCGACGAAAACCCGTGATAGCCGGAGCAGGGATCGTGTTGTTGGCATGTCTTGGCTGGATCCTTTACGGGACGCCAGGCGTGTTTCCTCCTTACGTGCTGGGTCTTATTACTGGCGTCGCATCTGGCGCGGCGATGTTGCCCTACACGGTCATCAAAGAAGCTAACCCGCCTCAATACGCTGGTACGGCCACCGGTGTCGTCAACTTTTTGAACTTCACTTTGAGCGCACTGCTCGGCCCCGTGTTCGGTTGGATTCTACAGAGGGTCTCGGAAGGAGCACCGCGAATGGAGTTGCAGCACTTCCAGACCACATTTTCGCCGCTCCTCTTCGGGGTGGCAGTGGCAACTTTGCTATCGCTGCTGTTCTTGAAAGAGACGGGACGAGCAGTAAGGGAGACATAACACATGCAAGCGGCAATCGGAACAGGAAAGTACGAGCGGCTGCTGGCGCGCTGCGAAGCGCTGGCGCCGGTTCCAACAGCAGTGGCGCATCCTTGCGAAGCGATGGCTTTGACAGGAGCAGTCGAGGCCGCGCAGAAGGGGCTGATTGTGCCACTGCTCGTTGGACCGGCGAGCAAGATCGAAGAGGTAGCGGCTTCGTCAAACGTTGATCTCGGCAACCTGACGATCGTCGACGTGCCGCATAGCCATGCCGCGGCGACGAAAGCTGTGGAACTGATCAGGCAGGGCAAAGCCGAGATCTTAATGAAAGGCAGTCTGCACACCGATGAGCTGATGTCGGCAGTTGTCTCTCGCGAAGGCGGGCTGCGCACCGGGCGACGCATCAGCCACGTGTTCGTGATGGACGTGCCGACTTACCACAAAGTGCTGATCGTCACGGACGGCGCAATCAACATTGCACCCACGCTGGAGGACAAAGTTGACATCTGCCAAAACGCGATCGATCTCGCAATTTCACTCGGACTCGAAAAGCCGAAGGTCGCAATCCTTGCCGCAGTCGAAACAGTCAATTCAAAAATGAGCGCCACGCTCGACGCCGCAGCGCTCTGTAAGATGGCCGAACGCGGACAGATCAAGGGAGGCATTCTCGATGGCCCACTCGCGTTTGACAATGCCATTAGCGCACAAGCCGCAGAGACGAAAGGGATCAAGTCTGCGGTTGCAGGCGATCCGGACATTCTGCTGGCGCCTGATCTTGAATCCGGCAACATCCTCGCAAAGCAATTGACTTTTCTAGCGAATGCAGACAGTGCAGGCATGGTTCTCGGCGCGAAAGTGCCGGTGATTTTGACCAGTCGTGCCGACAGTGTGCGCTCGAGAATCGCGAGTTGTGCCGTCGCGAAATTAGTCGCTCATGCACGCCGGGCGAATCCCTAGGAGTTTACCGATGGACGACTATGCGCTCGTACTCAACGCAGGCTCATCAAGCCTTAAGTTTTGTGTCTTCGAACGACCGCCGAATGAAAGGTGGCATTTGGAAGCGCGAGGTCAGGTCGAAGGGATCGGTGCCTCTCCTCGTTTGACTGTCAAAGATGCAAGCGGCGAATGTCTTGCGGACCAGGACGTCGCGGTTCGCAATGCAGATCAAGCACTCGATACGCTCGCCCGCTGGCTGCGATCAAAGTACGGCGGGTCGCGGGTGTTGGGCGTGGGCCATCGCGTGGTCCATGGCGGCGCGCGGTTTAGTGGTCCAACAATTCTAAACTCCGAGGTGTTGCGCGAACTATATCAACTGGTCCCACTGGCGCCGCTTCATCAACCGTACAACCTCGCAGCCATAGAAGCAGTTTTCGAAAGATTGCCAGGAATACCGCAGGTCGCCTGCTTCGATACCGGCTTTCATCGTGGACAGCCTGCCGTTGCGGAACTCATTCCCTTACCGCGTGAGCTTCGCCAGCGCGGTCTTCAACGATATGGCTTCCATGGACTTTCCTACGAATACATCGCTTCCGTTTTGCCGGAGGTTGCTCCCGAGATTGCCAATGGTCGTGTGATTGTTGCTCATCTCGGAAGTGGAGCGAGTTTGTGCGCTTTGAAAGATCGGAAGAGCGTCGACAGTACTCTGGGTTTTACGGCATTGGATGGTTTGTGCATGGGTACGCGGCCGGGCTCGATCGATCCCGGCGTGATCCTGCATTTGTTTCAAGGTCTGAACCTGTCAGCAAAGGAAGTTGAAACGCTGCTTTACAAGAAATCCGGTCTGCTGGGCATCTCCGGGATAAGCAATGACATGCGCGATCTAATTGGGCGGGACGATTCCGCTGCCCGGCTGGCCGTGGATTACTTCGTTTACCGCGCCGCGAAAGAGATCGGAGCTTTAACGGCTGCTCTCGGCGGACTCGACGCGCTCGTCTTCACAGCCGGAATCGGAGAGAACTCGCCGGAAATCCGCAAACGAATCTGTGAATCGTCAGCGTGGCTCGGTATCGAACTCGACGAAACAGCCAACGCCCAGGGTCTCACGAAGATTTCTACCAGCCGCAGCAAATTATCGGTTTGGATGATTCGAACGAACGAAGAGTTGATGATCGCTCGGCATACCGGCTTGCTGTTAGGACTTGCAAAGGCCGCTTGAGAACAACAAAAGGAGACTTAGCTATGGCCAGCGCGGCACCTCAGGAGATTGCTCAAAAGAAAGTCGTTCCCCAATGGGAAGGGTTCAATACTGGTCTCTGGCAAAGCGAGATCAATGTCCGCGACTTCATTCAGCAGAACTATGATCCATATGAAGGCGACGAATCGTTCCTCGCTGCGGCGACAGAACGCACAGCTAAGATTTGGCAACAACTAAATGAGCTGTTTGTGGAGGAGCGGAAACGGGGAGTACTCGACGTCTCACAAATACCGAGTTCAATCACGGCCCATGGTCCCGGTTACATCGATCGCGAGAACGAGATAATCGTCGGCCTGCAAACTGAGGCGCCACTCAAGCGAGCAATTATGCCCAATGGCGGCTTCCGCATGGTCCTCAACGCCTTGAAGACTTACGGTTACGAAGCCGATCCGCACGTAGTCGAAACTTTCACGAAGTATCGAAAGACACATAACGAAGGCGTTTTCGATGCCTACACGTCGGACGTAAGAAAGTGTCGAAGTTCACACATATTGACCGGATTACCTGACGCTTACGGCCGCGGTCGCATCATCGGGGATTACAGGCGAGTTGCACTTTATGGAGTTGCCCGGCTGATTGCAGAGAAGGAAAAAGAAAAACTCAGTATCGACTCGGTCCTGTCAACAGACGAGATCATTCGCGATCGCGAGGAACTCAGCGAACAGATCCGCGCGCTCAATGAACTTCAGCAGATGGCTACGAGTTACGGTTTCGACATCTCCACTCCCGCTAAAACAGCTCGCGAAGCCGTGCAGTGGTTGTACTTCGGATACCTGGCAGCGGTTAAAGAACAAAACGGCGCGGCAATGTCACTCGGCCGAACATCGACCTTCCTCGATATCTATTTCGAGCGCGACTTGCAATCGGGAGCGATGACCGAGGAACAGGCACAGGAGATCGTCGACGATTTCGTCATCAAACTGCGTATCGTTCGTTTCCTGCGCACGCCGGAATACGACGAACTGTTCGCCGGCGATCCGACCTGGGTCACTGAATCGATAGGCGGCATGGGAGATGACGGCCGACCGCTGGTAACAAAAACAAGCTTTCGTTTTTTGCACACACTCTACAACCTTGGGCCGGCGCCGGAACCCAATCTCACAATCTGGTATTCGCCCCGTTTGCCTGACGGGTTTCGCAGTTTCGTTTCAAAAGTAGCGATCGATACGAGTTCCATTCAATTTGAAAGTGACGAAATCATGCGCAGCGCGTGGGGGGATGACGGAGCAATCGCGTGCTGTGTTTCTCCGATGCTCGTCGGGAAGCAGATGCAGTTCTTTGGTGCGCGCGCGAATCTTGCGAAGTGCCTGTTGTATGCCATCAACGGAGGTAGAGATGAACTCACCGGCAAACAGGTCGGGCCGGCAATGGCGCCCGTCGAGGGTGAGCATCTCGACTTCGATGATGTTCTGCACCGCTTCGAAGAGATGATGGATTGGCTGGCCCGCGTGTATGTCAATGCCATGAACGTCATTCACTACATGCATGACAAGTATGCATACGAGCGCCTGGAAATGGCCCTTCACGACTATGCGCCGTTGCGGACAATGGCATTTGGCATCGCCGGTTTATCAGTTGTAACGGACAGTCTCTCGGCCATTCGTTATGCAAAGGTGAGAGTGGTTCGAGATGAAACGGGTCTAATCACGGATTATCAAACCGAAGGAGAGTTTCCGAAATTTGGCAACAATGATAATCGCGTCGATCAATTCGCCTCCTGGCTGGTGTCAACGTTTATGCAGAAGCTGAGGAAGCATCCGACTTACCGGCACGCCTATCACACTCAGTCGGTACTGACCATCACATCGAACGTTGTCTACGGTAAGAACACCGGCAACACGCCGGATGGCCGGCGGCACGGGGAACCATTCGCTCCCGGTGCGAACCCGATGCATGGTCGCGATGTGCATGGCATCCACGCTTCCGCTGCATCCGTCGCAAAGATCCCGTACCGGGATGCGGCCGATGGAATATCGCTCACTTCATCGCTGGTGCCCGAAGGGCTCGGCCGCGCTAACGTGGACCGAGTCAACAATCTGCGGGGCATGCTCGACGCGTTTTTTGGCAGCACGGGTTATCACATGAATGTGAACGTGCTCAATCGCGAGATGCTCATCGATGCGATGGACCAGCCCGAAAAGTATCCAAATCTGACCATACGTGTTTCAGGTTACGCCGTGAACTTTGTGCGCCTCTCGCGCGAGCAACAGATGGACGTGATTAACCGAACATTTCACGGGGCGTAACGATGAATGATCTGGAAACAGCAGCGCAGGTTTCGTTGGAGGCAAAGAGCCCGTTCGAGCTTCGTGTCGAGCAGAGCAAGGGCGTTTCTGAGTCGGTGGTAAAGCAAGCGCTGGACACGGGAGACATCGGTTTTCTGCATTCGTTCACAACCGGCTCCACGGTCGATGGTCCAGGCGTCCGATTGGTAGCGTGGACCGCAGGTTGTCAGTTTCGATGCCTTTACTGTCACAACCCGGACACCTGGAACATGATGAACGGAATCGCGGTTCCACTCGACCGGGCCATTGCCGAAATCAACAAGTACCGTTACGGACTGCAAATCATGTCGGGCGGCCTCACGCTGAGTGGCGGGGAGCCGCTCATGCAGGATCGTTTTGTCGCCCGACTTCTGGCGGCGGCGAAGAAGATAGGAGTTCATACTGCGCTCGATACGAATGGATACCTCGGCGAACGTTTGTCCGATGAAGAACTCGAGCTGATCGATGTGGTGCTCCTGGATATCAAATCGTGGGACGCTGCTCGGCATCGACAACTGACGGGGAAGGAGATTGGTCCAACCCTGGACTTTGCTCGCCGGCTCGCCGAACGAAGGAGATCGATCTGGTTGCGCTACGTCTTAGTCCCGGGACTGACTGATGATGAACGCGATATCGTGCAGATCGCGGAGTTTGCGGCGCGGCTCGGAAATGTGGAGCGAGTAGACGTGCTGCCATTCCATCAGATGGGACGTTACAAATGGGCAAGGCTTGGAATCCATTACACGCTGAATGACGTACAGCCGCCCACGCCAGAACTGGTGGAACGTGCGTGCGGGCACTTTCGGGCTGTTGGCCTAACGGCCTATTGAATTGGGAGACCCTCCATGAGTCACTACAAAAGAATTCTTGTCGCGCTCTTGTTGCTTCTTACTTTAGCAATCGGGCAATACGCGATTGCGCAAAAGAGAGCAAACGTAATGATCCTCGCCACCGGCGGCACCATCGCCGGCGCAGCCGCAACCGGCACTCAAGCTGCTTATACCTCTGGCGCCGTCACCATCGACGCAATGCTCACAGCGGTTCCCGGTCTCAAAGAGATGGCGAACATCAAAGGCGAGCAGGTTTCGAATGTCGGCTCGCAGGACATGTCGTTTGAAATCATGCTCAAGCTCGCCAAACGTATCAACGAATTGATGAATAGGAATGACGTTGACGGCATCGTCATCACGCACGGCACCGATACCATGGAAGAGACCGCGTTCTTTCTGAATCTGGTGGTCAAGGGAGATAAGCCGGTCGTGATGGTTGGTTCGATGCGACCTTCAACCGCCGTCAGCGCTGATGGCCCATTGAACTTGTATAACGCAGTAGGGGTGGCGATTGACCCACGGGCAAAAGGGCGTGGCGTCCTGGTGGTAATGAATGATTGGATTCACGCGGCTCATTCGTTAACGAAAACGAGCACGACCGCGATTCAAACGTTCATGTCGCCGGTGCGTGGCATCGTCGGCGTTGCGAACTATGGCAAGAACGACTTCTACAACACGCCACAATGGAGACATACGACGGCAAGCGAGTTTGACGTCAGCGGGGTCGAAAAACTGCCGCGCGTAGATATTGTTTTCGCTTGCGCCGATATGCCTGCAGACTTAGTTGATGCTTCGGTTGCAAATGGCGCGAAGGGTATTGTCATCGCGGGAGTCGGCAACGGCAATATGAATAAGGCGTCGCTCGAGGCTGCTGCACGCGCGGCAAAGAAGGGCGTTATCGTCGTCAGAAGCACTCGCGTACCAACCGGCTCGGTCGGCAGAAATGTCGAAGTTAACGATGACGAGCTGGGATTCATCGCCTCAGACGAACTCAATCCACAAAAGGCGCGGCTACTTCTGTCGTTGGCCCTGTTGAAACCACGATCGAAGACCGAGTTGCAGAACTTGTTTACTACTTATTGATCGAGCCATGCGCAGAGAAGAGTGACTGGAGAAGCTGAACCGTGATTTGGATCGAGCTGATCATCCTTCTGGCCTGCATTGTTATCGGCGCACGTCTCGGCGGGATCGCGCTGGGTACACTTGCGGGCGTCGGTTTGCTCGTCTTTGTTTTTCTCTTTGGCCTTCCTCCCGGTGGTCCACCGCAAGCCGTGTTGGGAATGATCATCGCCGTCATCACGGCGCTGGCGACAATGCAGGCCGCGGGCGGGCTCGATTATCTCATCTCGCTCGCGGAGAAAGTCATGCGGAAACGGCCACAGTACATCACGTTCGTGGCTCCCATAGTAACGTACCTGCTGGTTTTAGCGTCGGGCACCTCCCACGTGATCTATGCGTTGCTGCCAGTGATCGCGGAGGTTTCACGCAACGGCAACGTAAGGCCTGAGCGGCCACTATCGATCAGCGTCATCGCAGGATTCCAGGGCGTCATCGCCTCGCCGATCTCCGCTGCCACGGTAGCCATGCTGGGTTTCTTACTTTCCCAGGGCATCTCTTTGCCGCGTCTGTTGGCGATCACGATTCCTTCAACCTTTCTCGGCGTCGTGATTGGATCGTTGTCGGTAGCCTGGCGCGGTAAGAACTTGGACGCCGACCCGGAATATCAAAAACGACTTACGACAGGCGAAATAAAGACGGCGGAGCCATCCATTGCAATCACCGAAAAGAATCTGTCTCGGGCGCGTGGTTCGATGTTGCTGTTCCTTACGGGCATCGTGCTGGTTGTCCTGATCGGGATTTTCCCGGGCCTCCGACCCGCGTACGAAACCGTTGGACCAAACGCTACCGAAACTGATCAAGTCAGCATGGGCATGGCGATCATGATCGTCATGCTCGCGATTGCCGGATTGATCATGGTGTTCTTCAAGGCTTCTCCCGAAGCTGCGCTGAAAGGAACCATCATGCGCAGCGGTATCACCGCGATCATTTGCATTCTCGGTATTTCCTGGTTGGGTTCATCCTTTTTCGAAGGCAATCGAAGCACTATCGTTGGCGGCATCTCGAATCTTTTGCAAACTTATCCCTGGACGTTCGCGATTGGACTGTTTGGGCTATCGACGATGCTCTTCAGCCAGGCTGCAACAGTCGCCATCCTCGTACCGGTGGGCATGTCGCTCAAGTTACCGGCCTCGACGTTGGCTGCGCTGTATCCAGCCGCTAACGGCATCTTCTTCCTGCCAACTTACGGCACGTTGCTGGCTGCGGTTTCTTTCGATCAGACTGGTACGACGAAGATTGGCAAGTATTTGCTGAACCACAGTTTCATGTTGCCCGGGCTGGTAACGATTACGTCAACGATCATCATTGCGTTATTGCTGATTAACATCCTGGGCGGGGTTATCTGACATGCAGACCGCACTAATCGATCTCGTTCCTCTTTGGTTCATCCTGCCGCTCACTATCGCGCTTGCTCTTCTTTCGGTCGAGTTGGGTTATCGAATTGCTACCTATCGCGGGCGTCACGCCGTGGGCGAAAAGGAATCTCCCGTTGGCTCAATGGTTGGAGCTACGCTTGGCTTACTGGCATTTATGCTCGCTTTCACGTTTGGACTGGCGGGATCGCGCTTTGAAGACCGGAGACAGGTCGTGTTGTCTGAAGCAAATGCCATTGGCACAACCTACCTTCGCGCCGCGATGCTCCCGGAACCGATGCGAACGGAAAGTAGAAACGCTCTTCGTGAATATGTCGAAGTCCGGCTCGAGGCAGTTCAGCAGCCGGGCAAGTTGAACCAGGCCATCGTCAAGTCGGAACAGCTGCATAACAGGATGTGGTCGCAGGCGGTCGCAGCGACGGAGAAAGATCGTTCAGCAATCACAATGCTCTTCGTTCAGTCGCTCAACGAATTGATCGACTTGCATGCTACGCGAGTTATGGCAGGAGTACGTAGCCGCGTGCCTAACGTGATATGGATTGTCCTTTACGTACTGGCGATCCTGGCGATGGTGATGATGGGTTATCACGCCGGCCTGGTCCATAGCAGACGTTCGATAGCAGTGATTGCACTGGTGCTCGGTTTCTCATCAGTGTTGTTTCTGATAGCAGATCTCGACCGGCCTAGCCAGGGCACGCTTCAGGTGAGTCAGCAGTCGATGATCGATCTTCGCAACTCAATGAAGTGATGTTTGTGCCCGTTGATTACGTAAGAAAACGCGAGGCGCGCGAACCGATAGGGACCGTGAGGAGTGGAGTGGCGCTCTGGCGCAGAACCCGCTCACTATGACTGCCACGCAAGCCGTCGAGGAAACCGTTGCGCCCGTCAGTGGCCATCACAACCAGATCGGCTTTGAGTTCCTTCGCTGTGTTGACAATACCGTCTATTACGTCGCCGCTGCGGACTTCTTTCTTCCAGGTCCAGCCGCTTACTTCGGGAAAACGCAGCGCCGGCATCGTATTTGACTCGCCCACATGCAGGACCGTAAACGTCCCCTCCGAAGAGTCAAATTTTCGAATGAACCGCGCCGCGGCTCGTAGTGCTGGTTCAGGTCGAGGCGTGAGCGCGACCGGAATGAGTATGTTGTTCAGCTTAACCGAGGCGTCCTGGCCTGACACAAACCCTTCCGCTTCACGCGGGATCAGCAGCGTCATTTGACCCGCCTTGCGGGTGACTGGTGCTGACACTGACTTGCCCAGCCACGCCGTGCGTGTGCCCCTCTGACTCGTAGCCAGCACAATCAAATCGGCAGGACTCTTTTCCAGATAGCGCAGCACGGCCTGGACCGGATCGCTCTCATTGGCCACGATCTTGCTGACCTCGATGCCAAGCCGAGATACAGCGGATTTTGGGCTTCCCTTGGGTAATACTCCCCAGTTTTCAAGTGTCTCTCGTACTCCCGGAAAGTTGGACCACCGCAGATCCTTCTCAGTGGAGACGTGTAACAGCGTCAGCCTGGATCGGGTCGCCATCGCGGCTTTGAGTGCGTGGTGGAAGGCGACGAGGCTGCTCTCTGAAAAATCAGTCGGATGCAGCACGCTTTCGATGATGGAAAATCCCGGCCCGACTTCTTCTGACATAGGACGATCGTAGTGCGGAATTAACCTCTTAAATACTGTCAGAATTGCCAGTAACTCACCCGTCTTTTACGTGTTAATTCTGAAACTTGTGTAAATCCACTGGAGGGAGATTGATATGGCCACAGCGGGACACGCCGTTTCTGAGTTAACCGAAACACCTCTCAGCAGATTCCTGCGCAGTCCTATGAATTGGCTGCTGTTGTTCATTCCGATCACCGTCGGTCTTGAGCGTCTGGCACATGTCTCCGCACCCGTGCTTTTTTTTATGGCGGCAGTGGCGATCATTCCTATTGCGGCGCAAATCGTTGGGGCCACCGAACAACTAGCTACGAGGACGGGCGATGCCATTGGAGGTCTGCTCAATGCAACTTTTGGTAACGCTCCCGAATTAATCATTGCCTTCGTCGCCTTGAAGGCCGGTTATCTCGAGATGGTGCGAGCGTCGCTCGTCGGCGCCATACTCGCTAATCTCCTGCTTGCTCTTGGCGTGGCATTTCTCCTGGGCGGCCTGCGCTTTCATCAGCAGCGTTTCAACGCAACAGCCGCGCGCGCCTACAGCACGATGATGTTTCTCGCCGCTGTTAGCTTGACGGTACCAAGTGCTTTTAGTCGCGTGTTTGCGCCAAACGAATCAATACGTCAGGAACAGTTGCTCAATGTTGGAATTGCCATCCTCTTATTGATTGCCTACGGTCTATACATCCTGTTTTCACTGCGCACGCATACATCTGCTTTCGCCAGCGTTGATGCTCCTCACGATGCTCATCACGAAGAACAATGGTCCGTCGCGCGTGCTGTGATCACTTTGCTTGCAGCGTCGGTGCTGGCAGCCTGGATGAGCGAGATTCTTGTCGGTGCTGCGGAAGAGACAGGCAAGGCGCTGGGAATGTCGCAGTTATTCATCGGAATCGTGTTCGTAGCAATAGTTGGCGGCGCTGCTGAAAGTGGATCCGCAATCGCAATGGCCCGCAAGAACAAGATGGATTTGTCAGTCGGCATTGCTTCGGGAAGCTGCATCCAGATCGCGCTGTTTGTGGCGCCGATACTGGTCCTGGCGAGTTACTTCGTAGCTCCTCAACCATTGGAGCTCGCATTCGGTCGTGCCGAGATGGGCTCCTTGTTCATCGCCGTGTTGATTGGCGCGATGGTAAGCGGCGACGGAGAATCGAATTGGTACAAGGGCGTCCAACTGATCACTGTTTACGCCATCATTGCGCTGATGTTCTACCTCATGCCATCACTCACAGGTTAGACCACCCGAACGCGTGGCCCAAATGAGGCATGGACCTGCTCTCACCGGCTTTGCACAAGAAGTGCCTTATGCGAGGGAATATGTCTCGCGCAAAGGCGCAAAGCCGCAAAGCGCTACCGCGTTCTAACTGCTTTCTTTGCGTCTTTGCGCCTTGGCGCGAGACATATTCTTCCCATAGAGGTCGGCAGACTCTCACCCTGTCAATACTGACAGTTTTCACGTACCGACGCGCCGATAAACTAAGAGTCATATCCCCCGGAATAAAGATGGACGAAAGGGAGACTTTATGAGGCTATTGCTTACGTTGGCAGCTTTGATTCTTGTGGTTCCGGCGACAGCCCTGGCGCAGGACGAGTACAAGAAGTATGAATTCTTCGGAGGTTATTCCGCACTGCGCATTGACAATCTCGCAGGCGACACGTCGAGTCCGGCAATCGACGACGTGCTGGGCGAAAAACAGACCCTGCGCGGCTTTAACCTGGCCGCCGGCTTTAACTTTCACAAATACGTCGGCGCCAAATTCGACTATTCACTCCATCTGCGCGAAGACAATTTCACCCGACCGCTCGGAAGCGGAACCGTAGATACGACGCTGCAAAACATTCTTGGAGGTATCCAGGTAAAAAACAATTCTGTGGATGGACCAACGTTCAAGCCATTCGGGCACGCACTGTTCGGTGTTGCCGTTCAGAAAGTCGACGTCGATAGCCCGAATTTACCGGCGCTCTTCGGCATCAGCGACTTTCACACGAACGAGACGAGTTTCGCGATGGCGTTTGGCGGCGGGTTGGATATCAAACTGAACAGCAGATTCGATCTGCGAGTTGTGCAGATCGACTGGAACATCATCAATCGTGGCGATCAGCAGACCGGAATCGTGCTGGCGCCTACTCCTTTCCAAACAGTAGGAACCCCGTTCGTCATTCCGGGCACACGCCAGGACAACTTGCGTCTGGGAATCGGGATCGTGATTCATTGAGCTGTTTTTTCAAGCGCAGGGACCTCACACCCTGCCCCCCTTTACAGGCCAGGAGGTTTCATGGTCGCGAACAAGTCAGTCGTGAACGAGCTTAGTGCCTACGGTACTGCACGGGCTTCGATTTCAGGCGCGCCTTTGAACGCCGCCGAATTGCGCAAAACTCACGCTTTCTGGCGCGCGTGCAATTATCTCGCTTTAGGAATGATCTACCTCCAGGGAAATCCTCTCCTTCGCGATCCACTGAAGCCCGAACACATCAAGAACCGCCTGTTGGGTCATTGGGGCGCCAGCCCAGCTCTGTCGTTTATATATTCCCATCTGAATCGCGTCATTAAGTCGTTCAACCTGAATGTGATTTTTATGGCGGGACCCGGACATGGAGCGCCGGGCGTACTGGCCCCTGTTTACCTGGAAGGTTCGTACTCGGAGGTCTATCCAGAAAAGAGTTTGGATGAAGAAGGCCTGCTGCGGTTCTTCAAGGAATTCTCTTTTCCCGGCGGAATTGGCAGCCATTGCACGCCCGAAACTCCCGGATCAATTCATGAAGGCGGGGAACTGGGATACGTCCTGTCTCACGCATGTGGTGCTGCTTTTGACAACCCGGATCTGATCGTTGCCGCAGTGGTGGGGGATGGTGAGGCCGAAA
The DNA here is from genome assembly GCA_965649955.1 of uncultured bacterium. Lineage (GTDB taxonomy): Bacteria > Acidobacteriota > Blastocatellia > Pyrinomonadales > Pyrinomonadaceae > PSRF01. The sequence goes on along the minus strand of CBFGMX010000008.1, from coordinate 52,268 downwards.
CAGGCCCACTCGCCACCTCCTGGCACATAAACAAATTCCTCAATCCCATTCGCGACGGCGCCGTACTACCTATTCTCAATTTGAACGGTTACAAGATCAACAATCCCACCATACTGGCTCGTATTTCTCACGCAGAGCTGGAAGATCTGTTTAAAGGCTACGGTTATACGCCGCTCTTCGTCGAAGGCTCTGATGCAGAAAGTATGCATCAGGCAATGGCTGCGACGCTGGATCATTGCGTCAATACCATTCGCAGCACGCAACAGAGAATCCGAATTTCGAGTACACCTTCGCGACCGCGCTGGCCCATGATCATTCTTCGTTCACCAAAAGGTTGGACGGCGCCTTCAGAAGTCGATGGTCGAAGAGTAGAGGGCTTGTGGCGCTCACACCAGGTACCGCTTTCAGGCGTGAAGAAAAACCCGGCGCAGCTAAAACTACTCGAACAGTGGATGCGTAGTTACAAGCCTGAAGAACTTTTCGATTCGCGCGGCTATTTGGTTTCTGAGCTGCGCGAGTTGATGCCGACGGGTAATTGCCGCATGGGCGCTAATCCTCACGCCAACGGCGGCCAGATTAAAAGGAGTCTTCGTCTACCTGACTTCAGATCATACGCTGTTGAGTTTGAAAAGCCCGGTCGTGTAGAGGCTGAGAACACCAGACCGCTGGGCCGGTTTCTCCGGGATGTAATGAAACTGAATATGGACTCGTTCAGAGTCTTCAGTCCGGATGAAAACACCTCAAACAAACTCGACGCCATTTACGAGACCAGCAAGAAGTTTTGGATTGCAGAATACTTTCCCGAAGACAGCGACGGTGGAGAATTGTCACCGGATGGACGTGTCATTGAGATGCTCAGCGAGCACACGTTGCAAGGCATGCTCGAAGGATATTTACTGACGGGCCGGCACGGATTCTTTTCAACTTATGAAGCATTCGCGCATGTCATCGACTCAATGTTCAACCAGCATGCCAAGTGGTTGTCGATCAGCCATGAGCTCTCGTGGCGCCGCAAGATTGCTTCACTGAATCTTCTGATCACCTCGACGGTATGGCGTCAGGACCACAACGGTTTCACTCATCAGGATCCAGGGTTCCTGGATGTCGTCGTAAACAAACGGGCTGAAGTCACGCGCATCTACCTGCCTCCCGACGTCAACAGCTTACTCTCTGTCGCCGATCACTGCCTGCGTAGTGAAAACTACATCAACGTGATCGTTAGTGATAAGCAGATGCATTTGCAGTACCTGGATATTGAAACCGCCATCACACATTGCACCAAGGGCATCAGTATTTGGGCGCAGGCGAGCAACGACAATGGACAGGAGCCAGACGTGGTCATGGCCTGCGCGGGCGATATTCCAACGCAGGAAGCGTTGGCAGCCACTGCCTTGCTACGAACGGAGTTTCCCGCGCTCAAGATTCGCTTCATCAATGTCGTCGATCTTTTCAAGATGCAATCAGATCGTGAGCATCCCCACGGCCTGAGTGATCGCGACTTCGACAGTCTGTTTACCGTCGATAAGCCGATTGTGTTCAACTTTCATGGTTATCCATGGTTGATTCACAGATTGTCGTACAACAGGACGAACCACAGGAATCTTCACGTTCGCGGTTATAAGGAGCGCGGCAATATCAATACTCCGATGGAGTTGGCGCTCAATAATGAAATCGATCGTTACACGCTGGCTATCGACGTCATCGATCGTGTTCCGCAGCTCCAATCGACGGGCGCACACGCCAAGGAAAAATTCAAGAACATGCAGATCTCCTGTCGACGGTATGCACACAAGCACGGGATTGATCCACCAGACATACTCGAGTGGCGTTGGCCGTTTTAACGACAGCCTGGAGCAGTTATGAAGATTCGATTTCTTGGGGCAGCCGGTGATGTGACAGGATCGGCTTATCACGTAACAACTAAAGAAGCGAGCGTTCTGGTCGACTGTGGTTTCTTTCAAGGCCGTAAAGCGGAAAGTGCGAAGAATCGACGTACAAGACAGATCGAAGGCGGCCGCCTGGATGCGGTCATTCTTACTCACGGACATCTCGATCACGTTGGCCGTTTACCGTTGCTTACTCGCAACGGGTACAAGGGACCAGTGTATGCCACGAGGGCCACTCTCGATCTGGCCACACTAATACTTAAAGACTCTCAGTCCATTCAGAAGCAGGATGTGAAGCGCGAGAACCAGAAACGCGCACGCCAACGACAGCCTCCGCTCGAACCATTATTCGAAGAAGCAGACGTCCGGAAGCTGAAGCAGTTAGTCGCGCCGGTTAAGTACAACGAGCGTTTCGCGGTGGCTCGTGGAATCGAAGCTCGCCTCGTCGACGCCGGTCACGTGATTGGGTCGTCCAGTGTTGAACTAACCGTTAGTGAGAACGGTCACAAGAGGGTCGTTGTGTTCTCCGGCGATCTTGGACCACGAGGCGCGCCGCTGCTCAACGATCCGGTACCTTTCACAGACGCGGACGCCGTGATCATGGAATCTACCTATGGTGATCGCAATCATCGCTCGCTACACGACACTGCGATCGAGGGAAGAGAAATAATTGCGAAGGCCATTCAGAACAAGGCGAAGATTCTGGTGCCCATCTTTGCGATCGGACGAACGCAATTACTTCTCTACCTGCTTGGTGGTGCGTTTAAAAGAAAGACGCTGCCGCCTTTTCCCATTTATCTCGATAGTCCGATGGCAATCGAGGCCACCACGATTTACCGCCGGAACAATGAACTCTTCGATACGGAATCATTGGCGATGGTCCAGTCAGGCGAGCTGAGACGCAGCCTTGCGACGGCCCGTCCGTGTGCGAAACCCGGAGAATCAAGGGCACTGAATAGCGTGAAGGGGCCCTGCTTAATAATGGCAGGGAGCGGAATGTGTAACGGCGGGAGAATCATGCATCACCTGCGGCATAACCTGCCAATCCCTGAGACAGCCGTGCTGATTGTAGGTTTTCAGTCGCAGGGCACGCTGGGACGGAAATTGGTTGACGGCGCGAAGTCGTTGATGATGTTTGGTGAAGAAGTACCCGTACGTGCGTCGATCCACACGATGGGCGGTTTTAGTGCTCATGCCGATCAGAAGGGTTTACTCGAGTGGTATGGCGTCATGGCGCCTTCGCGGCCACGCACTATTATCACGCACGGTGAAGACCGTGCACGAACGGTTTTCAGTGGGTTAATCAAGCAACGGTTTGGAGTAGACGCAGAATGTCCTGCTCTTGACGATGTGATCGAGATCTGATGTTGCCATACATAGCGGGAGCGAATTATGAGCGCGGTAAACACGCAAAGCCAGAGAACGAATGCCGTAAGTTTGGGCGACGAAGAAGCCGTAAAGCAAGTACTCGTTGATTCAGTGCTTGGCCTCTGGGACGTCGTTAATAACTTGACGCGATTGAAGCCAACTCGACGCGATCGCTATCGTGTGACTATCTTCGGTTCCGCGAGAGCGAGGCCGGGAACAATTGCATACGAGGAAACGAAAAGAGTTGCAAACGCGTTGGCGGAAATGGGCTGCGACATCATCACCGGTGGAGGGCCGGGATTGATGCAAGCCGCGAACGAAGGTGTCAATCTCGCCGGTGAATCAAGCTCTATGGGGATCCGGGTTGATCTACCGTTTGAGCAGGAGGTAAATCCTTTCGTCGAACTCGCGTATGAGCACCGCACCTTCTTTACTCGCCTGCATCACTTCGTGCTCGCGTCAGACGCATTTATCGTTGCGCCAGGCGGAATTGGCACCGTGCTGGAGACGATGATGATCTGGCAGTTGCTTCAGGTTCGGCACCTCGAGCACACGCCGTTGATCCTGGTGGGTAAGATGTGGGCAGGCCTCGTAGAGTGGGTGCGTGATGAGATGATTTCATTCGAGACCGCGCTTATTAATCCTGAGGACGTTAATATTCCTCTTTGTGTGGCAAACGCCGACGAGGCAATAGCGATCATTCAACGACACAAAGAGGGACGGACAACACAAGTCTAGGGCAGCGTCTTGTATCGTGGACGCTCAATGCCGAGCTTGCGCATCTTCGAGCGTAACGTGCTCGGGTGAAGATTAAGTAATTCTGCCGCGCCACCCGGACCTTCCAGTTTCCAATGAACGGTTTTCAGCGTGCGGAGTATCAGGTTGTACTCAGTCTGTTCGAGCGTTTCGTTCGCCTGGCCCAACTCAGCGACTCCCTCCTGACTCGAACGCTGTTTGTGAAGGCTCAGCTCGAACGCCTGTGAGTCGAGGTCGTCGATCAAACTCAGTTGCGGTCCCTGGCTAACAATTACTGCTCGTTCGATCACGTTTCTTAATTCACGGACGTTCCCGGGCCAGGGATAGTTTCTCAGTTTTGCCATAGTGTCCTGCGGGATCGCCTCGATCGTTTTGCCTAGCTTTTGGCTTAGCTTCTTTACCAGGTGAGCTACAAGCAGCGGTATATCTTGTTTTCGTTCGCGTAAGGGGGGAAGAGTAATAGGAAAGATGTTCAGCCGGTAGTATAAGTCAGCACGCAACGCACCTTCGCGGACGGCCTCCTCCAGGTTACGGTTAGTTGCCGCGATCACCCGAACATCGACCTTAATCGTGTGACTTCCTCCAACTCGTTCAAACTCGCCTTCTTCGAGCACGCGCAAGAGCTTGGCTTGTAAATCAAGTGGCAGTTCACCAACCTCATCGAGAAAGATCGTTCCGCCGTTGGCAATCTCGAATCGTCCGATGCGCCGTGCATCGGCGCCGGTGAAAGCGCCTTTCTCGTGGCCGAACAATTCACTCTCGATAAGTGAACCGGGTAGGGCAGCACAGTTCACTTTAACCAGCGTTCGATTACTACGGGGGCTGAGGCGGTGAATTGCATGGGCCAGCAGTTCCTTGCCCGTACCGGTCTCCCCAAGAATCGTGACGGTGGTGTCGAGCGGCGCCACTTGTTCCGCCTGGCTCAAAACGCGTTTAAGCGGCTCGCTGGTGCCGATGATTTCATCGAAGCTGCCGGCGACGCGGATCTCCTCCTGTAGATAGGTATTCTCCTGGTGCAGTTGGTCCTTCAGGCGTTTAACTTCGTTCAGGGCTTTCCTTAACGACTCCTCGGCCTCTCTGCGTTCCGTAATGTCGCGCACAATGGCGAGGATTTTGTCGCCGTTGCATTTCACCATCGAGGCTTCAAAAGTCCGCACGCCTTGAGGCAAAGGAAACGTGTATTCCAGCAGAACCGGATCATCGGATTGGAGCACCTGAGCGAAACCGCGAGAGAACTTCTCCGCAAGTTCCGGCGGTAAGACTTCCGATTGATTCTTGCCCAGAAAATCACCTGGACGCATTATGAGTGACTCTTGATGACGCGCATGATAATCGAGATACATTCCGTTACGATCAACTAGAAACATGAGGTCGGGTATGGCGTTGAGGATGGCACGGTTGCGTTCTTCGCTCGCATGAAGCGCCGCTTCACGACGCTGCAAATCCGCGCGCGCGTGTGCTTCCTCCAACTCCCAGGGTAATTGATAGAGGTAACCGGGACGCTTGACAACACAGCTCGACGCTCCAAGCTTGAGTCCCTGTCGGGCCAACTCCTCGTCAGCTTCATCACAGATCAACACGAGGGGTGTATCGTGCTGCTCGTTCAAGCTCAATTCCCGCAAGAGATGAAGCGCGTTTGGCTCAGGCAGTTGAAACGCGAGCAGAACTACGTCGTAGCCCGCTGTTTCTTCGCGCCACGCGGCAACGTTTTCCGGCGGAGTTGTCGTGACGTCCAACTGAATATGATCGGCATGGACAGACAGGTGACGTCGAGTTCTTTCGATGTCAGGTGAATTAGTTTCCGCGTAAAGCACTCTTAGCGGATGTTCCCGTCGCGCGGCGTCAGCACGATAATGAGTGAGAGCACTCGCGAGTATCAGTGGCAGCCTCTCGAGATATTCCTTGCGCTTGACCACGTAGTCATCAGCACGGGCTTTGAGTGCGGTCACCGCGGTCTCTTCATCGCCGACGCCGGTGACAATGACTACTGCGACCGGTACAGAGTTTTCGCGGATGTGGTTAAGCAAACTCAGCCCGTCACCGTCCCGCAGATGCATATCGGTAAGCACCAGATCGAGCGGTTCCGAAGCGATTCGCTCCAAACGCGCGAACGCCTCGGCGAGTCCCGACGCCGTTTCGATCGTGAGATGCGGCGCGGTTCTGGCTAACGTCCTAAGAGTGAGGTCGATATCCCGAGGATCGTCCTCGACGTACAGAACTTTCATGCTAGGACCTTGAAGTTAGATTAAGAGCGCACCAGTAAACTTCAACCTTTGACGCCACGTCGACAAACTTGTCAAATTCAACGGGTTTCACGATATACGAATTGCATCCCAATTTATAAGCCTCGTCGATGTCGCAATCCTCGGTCGACGTGGTTAAGACAATGACGGGAATAGTCGAGAACTTTGGGTGCCTCTTAAGCTGGCGCAATACCTCCAGACCGTTCACCTTTGGCATTTTGAGATCCAAAAGAATGCAGATCGGTGTCGGTTCTCCCGCTTCCCAACGGTCGAACATAGCAAGAGCCTCTTCACCGTCCCGAGCGACAGTAATCGGATTGAGCAGCTTTCGTTTAGCAAACGCTCGCTTAGTCAGATCTACGTCAACAGCGCGATCCTCGACTAGCAGGATTGGTCTGATCGCCTCAGACGCCGTTTGATTCATTTAGGGATCTCCAGGTAGAAAGTGGCACCATGCCCAGGCTCACTCTTGGCCCATGCTCGCCCGCCCATTCGTTCCATTGCCTTACGCACTATCGCCAAACCAATACCAGTGCCGGGATAGTCCTCCGCGACGTTGAGCCGTTGAAAGATATCGAAGATGCGGTCGTGGTATTTCATGTCAAACCCGATGCCGTTATCTCGTACCCACAACAGACAGTGCTCACCGCTGTCCTTCGCACCGACTTCAATACGTGGCTCCGCAACCTTGCCCGTAAACTTAATGGCGTTGTCGAGATAATTTCGGACTGACTGCGCGAGACCACTGGCATCGGCCAGAACCGTGGCTCCATTGACGTCGACGTCGAAATCGATAGGATGCTCCACCGTTTCGCGTTTCTTCTCTTCTACTAACGAGTTAATAATCGGCGCCAACTGAATTCGATCGGGCTTCAACTCACGACGTTCCAGTCTCGAATACGCGAGCAAATCGTCGATCAATTGATTCATCTCGTCGGTTGAATCCTGAATAGTTTGCAAAAAGCCACGACCTTCATTGTCCAGTTTTGCGGCGTATGCTTCCAACATGAGCCGGCTATAGCCATCGATGCCTCGGAGCGGCGCCTTGAGGTCGTGAGCAACAGAATAAGCGAAGGTCTCCAGCTCTCGACTCTTTGCATTCAATGCAGCAGTGCGTGCCTCAATCCGCGTCTCCAGTTCAGCGTTCAGCCGGCCGAGCTCTTCCCTGGCGCGTCGCCGCCGTTCGCGTTCCACCAGCAGTACGCCTATAAAGATGCTCTGAAAGATTACAAGCGCAACGAAGCCGACTATTCGCCACTTGTATAACTCCCAAAATGTGAACTCCTTGAAGCGCACTACGCTCGCCGGTGGGAGACTGTTCTCAGTGATACCCCAGCGTCTCAACTCGCGCCAATCGAACATTGGCACTTTCTGGGATTGTTCAATTGGTATCTCTCGAGCGCTACTACCGCTTAGTATCCGGTCAACCAGATCCGCCGCCTTGGCACCGTTCATCTCCGGACCTTGAAGATAACCTCCCACAATTCCCGACCCCAGAACCACCGTGCCAAATCCGTAAATTGGAGCCGTCGATTCCGGCGCAATTCGACTCAGCACTTCATAGCTCTCCAAAAGCTTTCCCTGCTCATTCAACGACTGCTGCCATACGTAGAGGAGCACGGAATCGGGAGGCAAGCTCCTGGTTTTGGCGAGCAATTCGCTTAAAGGCAGATCGGTCAGATACGTAATCTCAACCTTTTTGAAGCCGGAGAGTTCGGGCTGTATAACCTTCTCAAATCTGCGATCCTGCTGCGGCGAGCCACTTACGACGAAAACCCGCTTTGTTCCCGGATGTAACCGCAGTGCCAAATCCAATGTCTCGCGGTACGCATTTTTGTAGTGAATTCCGGTCGCGCCAGCCCCAGAGGAAAGGGCGTCAGCATTGGGTGGATCGACTGCAACAAAGACAATTGGAGAACCTGAAAACAGCTCAGTCCGATACCGAAGCAGAAATTCCAAAGGGGCATCAGCCGAGGCAACAACGACATCAACGGTGCGGTGAGCGTACTTCGCCTGTAAGTAGTTGCGAAAAGATACCGCGTGGTTTTCATCTGGAAAGCGACTGACCTCGAAGTATTCCGGAAAGTACTCTATGTCTTGCCGATGATCCAATTGCAACTGTGTCTTGAGACTCTCCTCAAATTTGGCGTTGCCGGGGAACTCCTTATTATCCCAATAGAGTACGACCATCCGTTTCGGCGCATTCGCCTGCGCGCGAGCAACTGGGACTGGCAGCGCGAACGCGCACACGATAAGCAGGAACACAACGGCCGTGAACGTTGAACCAACTTTCAGCGAGTACATACGCGGTTTCATAGTTACTAATAGAAATGGCATGCGTTGCTCGACTAAAAAGTGATCTTCACGGCAAACTGGATCTGCCGCGACGATCCAGATTCACCGGTCGGAAATCGGGTACTCGTGATTTGCCCAAACGACGGAGTTCCGACGACAGTTGCGGGGGCGCCAAAGTTCGCATGATTAAAGAGATCAAAGAACTCAGCCCGAAACTGCAGGTGAAGGGCTTCGTTCAGCTTGGTGTTTTTTATGACCGCAAAATCCACGTTATTAAAACCAGGTCCGATAACGACGTTGCGGCCAAGGCTGCCGAAACGCGGCACTGCCGTGAACACAGAGGTATCGAACCAACGCTCAACGGTTCCAATCATTGTGATCGGCCCGGTCACGTCGGGCCGGAGCGTGTTGTTAATCCCACTCACAGTACTGTTACTGGTAACGATGTTAACCGGGCTGCCGCTTTGGAACTGAACGATCGTCGCCAACTGCCAACCATCAAACAGCAGATTACCGCCGAAGGGCACGTCATAGATTCCGTTGAAAACGAATCGATGGCGTGCGTCAAAATCTGAAAGCCCTCGATCGCCGTTAAGGTTGTAACTGTCTTGTCCTACTATCCCGCCGGTGCTGAAAGAGTTGTAATCAATGGATTTTGACCAGGTATACGACGCTTGAAATTGCAAGCCACGCGCAAGCCGCTGTGACCCCCTTAACCAAAGGGCGTTGTAACTCGAGTTTCCTCCGCTCTCGACCTGTGTGATGTTGCCAAGATTTGTACCGGGAAGTATGGGGCTCGACTGCGAGAGTGTTGGAAATGGCCGTACCCCGTTGATCGGTTGGTTGAGATTACGCCGCGAAATTAAATGAGTGCCCTTCGACCCGATATAACCCACCAATAAAGTAAGATTCCGGAGCAACTCGCGTTGCACGTTGAAGTTCCACGACTGAAGATAAGCGTTCTTAAAGTCATGTGTAATTGACTGCGGCGCAAGCCCAGCAGGTCTGGCTAAGTTGATCGCGTTGTCGAGTCTGATTGGCTCACTAAATGTCAACGGAATGGCCAGAGGAGGATTGGTAGTCGTTCCGATCACTACGCTGGTCATCGGTTGATCGGTCTGCAACGCATACGCTGCCCGTACCGACGTCTTTCCGTCACCGAATGGATCCCAGGCAAAACCAACACGCGGCTGCACATTCTGATTGTTTTGTTGGTAGACCTCTCCTAAATGATCACCAACACGGATGAGCGAAGCAGTCGATGGATCGAAAACAATAAAGCGGTCGTAGCGTTCGGTGGGCGTCATGTTCCACTCGTAACGCAGACCGAGTTCAAGCATGAGGTTTGGTCGCACCCTATAGTTGTCCTGCACAAAAAAGCCCAGCGCCCCCTGGGCTATACTGCTCGACTGACTACCAAGCGTGACGCTGAACGAGTTCGCCGTGCCGGCGAGGAAAGTGGCGACGCTGGGAAAGTTGAAACTGCCTGTACCTTGCCTGAAATTGTTATTGAGAAACTGACGAAACTCCCCGCCTGCCTTTAAAAAATGTCTTCCGTGCTGGTAGCTGAAGGAGTCGCTGACAATAAAGGTGGTGTCGCTACGTCCTGAGGGATTTATGGACGGCCCACCAAAGTTGAGTCCTCCAGCTACGCTAATCTGTGGCAAACCGATCGGGTCGGTGATTCCGTTCTTGATACCAAAGTCGGCTGGGTTGAATTGTGCGTTTGGGGTAGTTGCCGAGCTGAAGCGATTGAAGCCGAAACGGAGTTCATTAACCAGCATTGGGCCGAAGATGTGTGTCTCATTAAACGTGAAAACCTGCCGAAGTTGCCGTGTTGTGTTTCCAAAACCGGGAATGGTATTGCCGTTGCGATTGGGTTCTGATAGCAGAGTGCGATACGCCGCATAATAGCCATGCAACCGATCGTTGCTACCGAGATTATGGCTGAGGTCAATGCTCCATTGATCCGTGTTGACTGAGGCTCTTGCCGATCCCACGAAGCGCGATGTTCCCAAAGAATCGACAAAATTCGAGCGCGGGATCAAGGGAAGCAGTCTCACGATCACGGGATCGCTTGCCAAAGTACGTTGCGAATCTCTCAGCACCAGGCTGTTGAGATTTACCCCTTGCCTTTGGCGCAAACCCTCATACGAGAAGAAAAAGAACGCCTTGTCTTTGACGATTGGACCACCCAGTTGTCCACCAAACTGATTGCGCTTGAATGGCGGTGGCTCAGACTGGGTGAGAGTGAAAAAGTTGCGGGCATCCAGTACATCGTTACGAAAGAACTCAAACAACGCCCCATGAAATTCATTGCTTCCGGATCGACTTGCTATATTGACAATCACACCTGAGCTTTGGCCATGTTCAGCACTGAAGGTGGAGTTATCGACCTTAAACTCCTGTACAGCTCCTATCGAAGGTTGAAACGTGATCGAACTATTAGTGAGATTGTTAAGCGTGATCCCGTTAATAATGTAATTGACTGTCTCCTCTCGGTTGCCCGCAGTAGTGATCGAGAATGATCCCAACCCCCTTATCGGTGCGGATGAGAAAGCGCCCTGAGGTGGCGTTACCGAACCGGGTACCAGTAATCCAAGATCGAGGAAGTATCGACCATTCAGAGGAAGGTCCTGAACCATGCGTCGAGCGACCACATGTCCGACAGACATGGTTGAACGTTCAATGCCATCGTTTGTGGAGGATACTGCTACCTGCTCTGAGACATCGCCGACTTCCAGGTCAAAGTCTTGAGTAATCCTACTGCCAACCTCGATCGTCATCTCGACTACCTGTTGTTTGAATCCGGCGGCAATCGCTCTGATGGTATAGTCGCCTACGGGTAAGGCCGCCAATTGATATCGACCGCTCTCGTCTGACGTGGCCGCACGCTCAACAGCGATCGCAAAGCTTCGTGCAACGATCCTCACCCCGGGCACAACAGCTCCATGTTGATCGACCACTTGTCCTTCGATGGAAGCTAATGATTGGGCCGAACTTTGGACCGCGAGTATGAATAGCAGACTTATAGAGAGTGCAGGAAAAACGTGGAGTCGGAGCAAACACCACCAGCGCATAGGGGAGAAACCTCTACGAGGCCGATTTCAAACGGCGTCAGGTTGCGCTCACCGCTTAATTGGTCGCGACAAACCGTGATGAACCTTCACGGCTACGACGAAGAATCAGGACTTCACTGTGAACGATCCGGGGGAGGGCCGATAACAACGATATTGCAGTCCTTGCGTTTGCATTATAGGTACAACCGGTATGAGGAGATATCCGTAATTCTACTGAACGTTATGATGCGATATCACGGTAGCTATGTTCCCTTTCGCCCTACCAATGGATAGTTCATTGCCAGTCCATCATCCTTCTTCTTTGGACTACGGCAAAGCGTGCGAAGATCTTTCCACTCGCATAATCGTTGCTGAAGCTAACGATGTCGTGCGCGCCACCGAATCGCTTGTCACCGCCGGCGAGCGCTTGTAACTTTCCGCCTTCGAGCACTCTGTAGCCATCGAAGTGGGTCCACATTTCTTTTTGTCCCCAACCGCGTTGGGGTCCAAGATGCGTATAGATATCCGCGGGTATCGCAACCAGGCGAAACGCTTCGGGATCAAGCCGCAGCTCTTGTAAAACTTTTAAACCGTGTTCAAGAAGAGCATTCTCGAGTTCAATACGAGAGATGCCCCAGCGGCTGCCGAGCTTCAGCATGTCCAACAGCCTGGACGGGATCTCTTCTTTGGAATCGGGTTCGGAAAAATCTTCGAGTAACAAGTCCTCTGCGACGAGACATACCCGATAACGCGTACCCGCGGACGTGATAAACGGGTTCAACAAAAAGAAGTCGATTGCTTCTCTCACGCCATCCGTCGTGCCCGCTGGATAGCTGAGCTTAGAGAGCTTTTCCTTAGACCAGCTTCGAACTTGATCTCTACGAAACGATGGCTGCCAGCCATGTGGGATCAGGTAGGCGAACTGGCGGCGCGATTGAGTTCGCACGGGCGAGAGCCCAAGCTCACGTGCCGCCCCAAGCGTTTCCTCTGTGAAGTTGTAGATCAGGTCGTCACCAAGATCAGCTTGAAGCTCGGGTTTATGATCAACTAATTCCGGTTGGTTCTGTTTGGCCTGTTCAGATTTCGTGGCGATCGTCGCCAGCATCTGATCGAGTTTCGACAGGTCACCGGAGTCCAAAGCACTCAGCGCTGCTTGTTGCAAGTGTGAAGGATCGACTCGTTCCTCCTGCTTGACTGACTCGGCTGTAGTAATTGAGAGTCGCCTGAACGCTGCAATACGGCGACCATAGAACTCCGCTCTCTCCGGATCATCGCGTTCGAGAGCGCGAAGAATGTTGATGGCTTGATTACGACTATCAACCAGGGTTTCGGGTGCGGCTCCCACGAAGACATTCAGGCCCGATGAAAACACGTCCATTGAAATGTCCGCGGCGTGCTCGTAGACCGTTTCGGCCAGCTTCGCGACTTGAGCTCCACTTGCAACACTGGCTCGCAACTCACGCAAACGTTGAGTCAACTCGCCACAGCGTTTCCAGTCACCTCGTTCAACCCCGGCGCGCAACTGCTGTTCGATCCAGGGAATCTGAGCGCTGTTCTGCTTCATTTGGTTATAGCTTCCCTGACCACAGAACGTCCCGAGCAGCGCCCGCGCTCTTTGCATGTATAGATCTCTAAAGAGTGTATCGAGCTTACTTATGTCTATTAACTGTCCAACTACCTTGAGAATAGTGTCTCGTGATGCCACAGCTGCTTTACTCATGACCTGTCCTCCGAAACGATCGCGCTCTAAGTGATTAACTCGACAAGTTGATTCTGCTCAGTTTCATCTTTTCTCGCCGCGATCGTGTGTTTCCGCTTTAATACAACCGCTGTTAGATCGTCGTTCTGTTTTGTCCCGCGGGAGAACTGCTGAACAGCCGTACTCAGTCGGGCTATCACTTCAGCCGCTGAACAATCTCGCGCCTGTCGGATCGTCTCCTTCAGTCGCTCGACTCCAAACTCTTCTGCGTCAGGGTTCTGCCACTCATAAAAACCGTCCGTAACAAGGACGATCATGTCGCCTGCATCCAAACATTTCAGGCGCGAGTCTTCGTACCTCATGCTGGCGAGCATTCCGAGTGGGATTCCCTGCGCATCGAGATTTTCCAATTTGTTAGCCGCGCGTTGGTACCAGAGAATTGGCCCATGACCGGCGGAAAGAACTTTGATTTCAGAACTGGCCGGATTAAGAAAGATTACCGCGAAGGTGACGAAGCGATTTTCGGCAAGGTCATTCACCAGCAGGTTGTTGAGACGTTCGAGAACGCGATCGTGCTCGAGATCGATCGCAAAGCTGGCGCGAGCGTAGGCGCGACAGAGAGCACTAATGAGTGCTGGACCGATTCCGTGGCCGGTCGCATCTCCAACGCTGATGGCGATCTGACCATCCGGTAATCGTTGCCAGTCGAAATAGTCACCGCCGGTTTCATCGGCGGGTTGATTCCAGCCGGCGATTTCGAAGTGGTCCACTTCGGGCGGGCTCGCAGGCAGAAGTCCCTGCTGGATCGAACGTGCGACATCGAGATCGTGATTTATGCGTTCAAGTTCACTTTGAAGTCTCGCTTCGCGCAAGGCCGCGATAACGTAACCCCGAATCTGGCGTGTAACTGCGGCGGCAATGATGCCCGCCCCAAGGATTAAGCCGGAGTAAACAACATAGACAGGGAAGGGGAAGCGACCCGCGGCGGCTGCGGAGTCGCTAAACGTAAGCTCTACATAAAAGGTAACAAAGAGATATCCGATGGCTGACAGCGCGCCGGTGATGAGCGTTAGAGCGGGGCGCAATCGCAACGTCGAGAGAATGATGAAGAGGAAATAGAGGACGATCGCGGGCGCGACTAACACCTGATATGGAGTCATCCATTGGGCCAGCAACAATACAAGCAGCGCGACCGTTGGTAGCTGGCTCTCGATGATGACGTTGAATACCCAGAGTTCAGGAACTACGTTTTCGCCGTCGCGCAGTGCCGATTTAATCGCGCGCAACATCACGCTTTCGTGAGCGATGACGAATGCCAGAACAATGATCTGGCTGAGCAGGAGCAGATAATTTTGCGTCGCCACGCCGCGAATTACCGCCAAGACTGTTAATACGCCGAGGATGCAGAGCAATCCGACGACGCGATACCACTCACTCTTGAGTGAAGCCTTCTCGAAGGCCGTGGACTTCAAGTCCTGGCTTTCGCTTTTTGTGTTCGTTTGCGGCGTCACTGCCAACCACCACCGAGTGCCTTGTAGAGTTGGACCACACTGAGCAATTCATCGCGGCGAGCGATGGCTAAACTTCGTTCCGCATCGAAGAGCTCGCGATCGGCGTCGAGCGCATCCAGCAATGTCGCTACGCCACCGGTATAGCGTAAGTAGGAAAGACGGGATCGATCGCGCAGCGTTTCTACAAGCAACGCGCGTTGAGTGCGAACCTCTCGCACCTTTTGGTGTGCAATCAAAGAATCTGACACTTCACGAAATGCGCCTTGAATGGTCCGTTGATAATCGGTGAGCAGGAGATCGCGTTGGGCTTCGGTAAAACGCACGTTCGATCGCAAGCGGCCGCCCGTAAAGATCGGTTGTGTAACTTGTCCCGCAAGAGTCCAAACGTTTCGGCTGGCGCTGAAGAGGCTTGTCAATTGACCGCTCTCGTAACCTAGAAAAGAGGTGAGTGAGATACGCGGAAAGAACTCTGCCCGGGCTACAGCAATGCGCGCATTCGCGGCAATCAAACTATTCTCCGCCGCGCGAATATCGGGACGACGTTCGATTAAATCCGAAGGTAATCCGGCTGGAACGGTTGGCGGAATCGGATGGTCGGTCAAACTCAGTCCGCGTTCGACGGCCGACGGATTTTTGCCGGTAAGAAAACTGAGGAAGTTTTCCGTTTGTGCGACCCCTTGTTCGAGTGCAGGTATTACTTCCGTGGCGTCGTATACCAATTCCTCTGCCTGCCGAACTTCGAGCATGGTGGCGACCCCGCGTTGTTGCCGGAGCCGGATCAGGCGTAAAGACTCTTCGCGCGAAACAAGTGTGCGGCGGGATATTTCGAGTTCGAAATCGAGTTCACGCAGGGTGAAATAGGCCGTTGCCACATCGCTGATCAGCGTTGTGATGATCGCCCTGCGCGCTTCTTCAGTGGCTAACAGATCGGCCCTTGCCGCTGCTGTTTGTTTTCTAAGTCGTCCCCAGATATCGATCTCAAAAGTGAGCAGGTTGAGCAGAAAGCTTCCAAAAGAACGGTCGCGCTTTACCGGCTCGGGTAAATCGAAGGTGCTACTTCTCGATTGCCGCTGGTTGATGACGTCGCCGCTGGCGACGATCGTCGGAAATTGTTCCGATCGTGTGATACCCAGGTTGGCCCGCGCCGCATCGATGCGAGCAACCGCTTCGCGCAGGTCGTAGTTGTTTGCAAGAGCCTCGTTAATTAGCTGTTGCAGCTTTTCATCTTTGAAGAGTTCGAACCACTTTAAGTCCGCGAGTGTTTGCGGATCGGGCTGAGGGGCAGGGTCGCCGCGAAACACGCCGGGCGTGGGAACTTGTGGTCGTTGATATTTTTGCGCAGCTGCGTAAGTGCAAGTCACAACCACAAGCAGGATGACAGTCAGAATGCGCTTCATTAGTCAGCACCTCCGGCGTCACCGGTCGCCGATGCCGGCGCGGGTGGAGCTACCAACTTCTCGCGTTTGCGACGACCCAATCCCTCGACGAAGGTGAAATTTCCAGGAATGATGAACACTCCTAAAGCAGTGGCGACGAGCATTCCGAAAAAGACACCGACACCCATCACGTTTTGTGCTCCGGCACCCGCGCCGCTCGCTTTCATCAGTGGAATCACACCGAGAATGAAAGCAAATGCCGTCATCAGGATGGGACGAAAACGCAACCGTGCAGACGTTAAGGCGGCGTCTTCCAGCGACATGCCTTCTTCGTGCTTGGCCTTGGCAAACTCGACGATCAGTATCGCGTTCTTTGCCGCCAAACCAATCAACATCACCAAGCCAATCTGCACGTAGACGTTGTTGTCATAGCCGAATAACCAGACTCCAAATAAAGCGCCGAGTGCGACAAGCGGCGATCCCAGAAGTACGGCCCACGGCAGACGCCAGCTCTCATACATCGCCGCAAGCAGGAGAAAGACGCAAACGATCGCGAGAATGAAAGTTGGTGCGGGCGGCGGCGCGATCTTCTCCTGATAGGAGAGAGAAGAGTAGGAGAAGCTCATTTCCTGCGGCATGGTCGCAGCAAAAACCTCTTCAAGCGCTTTCAGCGCCTGGCCGGATGTGTAACCGCGCGCTGGTGAACCTTGCAGTTCTACCGAACGCAACAAATTGAAACGTGTCGTTAACTCAGTACCGGCGATGTCGTTGATGGTGACTAACGTCGAAAGCGGTACCATTGAGTTGGTGGTCCGCGAGCGCACGAAGATTCTTCCGATGTCGCTTGATTGCAATCGATCGATCGATTCCGCCTGCACGTAGACGCGGTAAAGCCGGCCGAAACGGTTGAAGTCGTTCACGAAAGCGCCGCCCATTGCAGTCGACATTGTCTGGAAGACTTCGTTGACGGGAACGCCCAACGTCCGCGCTTTTTCCCTATCGAGATCTACCTTCACCTGCGGATAGTTAGGATCGAATGAAGTGAACAGATTTCCCAGTTCGGGCCTGCGCCGGCCGGCGGCCATGAATGACCTGACTTGCTCGCCGAGTTCATCGACGGACATCGTTCCCGTACGATCCTGAATGAGAAAGTTGAAACCGGAAGCTGCGCCGAAGCCGCTCAACGTCGGTATGTTGAAGGGAAAAACCACGCCCTCGGGAATCGCGGCAAATTCGCGCTGTAGCACTGCCATGATTCCCTTAACGTGCAAAGCTTCGCCGTGACGTTCGTCCCATGGTTTCAAGCGCGCGAAAAGGGAACCGTAGTTTGGCTGATACGTATTGGTGACGACTCCATATCCACCGATGGTTTGATACGATTCGATTCCTTCCGTCTTTCCGAGTATCTCCTCGACCTTTTTGAGCACTTCACTGGTGCGAGCGAGAGACGCACCCGGAGGTAGTTGCACGTTGACGCCGAGGATCCCCTGGTCCTCATCCGGGATGAAGCCCGAGGGGATCGCTCTTGCGAAAATCCCCGCGCCAAGGACGACTACGGCCACGATCCCGATCGTCACGATTGCGCGACGCACGAGCAGTCGCGAGACATTGACGTAGCCTTTCGTCGTTACATCAAAGACGCGATTGAACCCGCGGAAAAAGGCGCCCAATGGTCCTCTCATCGGCTTGGGCTCTCTCAACATCATCGCGCAGAGTGCTGGTGTGAGAGATAACGCGTTGAAGGCCGAGAGCAACACCGAGATGGCGATCGTCAAAGCAAATTGCTTGTACATGCTTCCGACGAGACCACCGAGCAGCGCCACAGGGACAAACACCGCGGAGAGAATAAGCGCGATCCCTATTACGGGCGCCGACACTTCACTCATCGCTTTGATTGTTGCTTCTTTTGGCGATAGACCATGTTCGAGGTGATGAATGACTGCTTCAACAACCACGATCGCATCGTCAACCACGATGCCGATCGCCAGCACCAGTCCAAACATCGAAAGTGTGTTTACAGAAAAACCGAGAATCGGAAAAAAGATGAACGTGCCTACGAGAGAAACGGGAATCGTGATCAACGGAATGATCGTGGCCCTGATGTTCTGCAAAAAGATGAAGACCACGATGGTGACCAGAATCAAGGCCTCGACAAAGGTATGCAGTATCTCCTCAATCGAGGCTTCCACGGCAGGTGTCGTGTCGTAAACGATCTTGTAATCGACATCGGGCGGAAAGAGCGTCTTGGCATGTGCCATCGTTTCGTAGATCGTTTCCGCGGCTTTGAGTTGGTTCGCGCCCGGCAGTAGATAAACGGCCATCGCTCCGCTTGGTTTGCCGTCGAGCCGGCCGAACGAGTTGTAATCCTGGGAACCGAGCTCAGCTCGTCCGATGTCCTTGATCCGGACCACCGCACCACTGCTTGTCTGTCGAATGATGACGTTTTCAAATTCCTCCGGCGTCACAAGACGACCGGGCGCACTCAACGTTTCCGTGAACTCCTGGTCCGCAGGAGTTGGTGCGCCGCCGATCTTTCCTGCGGGCGCTTGCAGGTTCTGTTCTTTGATCGCTGCGATGACATCGGAAGGCGTCAGGCCCAGCTTCGCCAGCCGGTCTGGTTTGATCCAGACACGCATTCCGTAGTCGGTGCCTCCAAAGAGATCGACTTGCGCAATGCCCGGAATGCGAAGGATTTGGTCGCGCAGGTTAATGCCGCAATAATTGATCAGAAAATTAGCGTCGTAGGCGTCCTTTGGTGAGTAGAGCGATATAACCATCAGGATGCTCGGGCTTTGCTTCTTTACCGTGACGCCCTGCTGGTTGACCTCCGCCGGTAACCGGGCTTCCGCTGTAGAAACTCGGTTCTGTGTTAACACGTTGGCAGTATCCTGGTCCGTGCCTACTTCGAAATTGACGTCAAGTAACATGCGACCGTCGCTGGTGTTCGACGACTTCATGTAAATCATGCGGTCGACACCATTGACTTCCTGTTCGATCGGCGTGGCTACGGATTGTTCGACTGCTTCGGCGGAGGCGCCTGGATAGGTGGCGGTAACCCGGATGTTGGGTGGAGCCAGAAACGGATATTGCTCAATCGATAGACCGCGGATAACGACGACGCCCATCAACAACGTCAGAATCGAGATGACAATCGCTACAATCGGCCGCCGGATGAAGAAATTTGACATGCCGCCTCATCCTCCCGAAGTCGCGTTCGATACACTCGCTATCTGTGGATTCACCTGACTGCCGGGCCTGGCCTTCTGCATCCCTTCGACGATCACACGCTCACCGGCATTGAGCCCGTCGAGGACGACCACCTCTTTATCAACCTTGTCACCCAGTTTGACCGTGCGTATGACCACTTTGTTTTCCTGGTCCACCACCATGACTGTCTTTGCTCCCTGGAGTTCCTGAATGGCACGCTGTGGGACCAGGATCGCGTTCTCTTTTTCGGATACAGCCACACGTACGCGCGCAAACTGTCCGGGCCGCAGGTAACTCCCGGGATTTGGAAAACTGGCTTCCACCTTCATCGTCCCGGTTTGCGGATCAACGGAACGGTCTAGGACGCGAAACGTTCCCTGATGCGGATGCATGCTTTCATCTGAAAGAAGCAGATCGAAACGCAGTGCTCCAGCTCGGGCGCCGGCAGTTTCCGGTTCCGTTAATTTCAGATACTCGATCTCGCTGACGTTGAAATTGACGAGCAGCGGATCAGAAGCAGAAACGGTCGCGAGCAAAGTAGCGTCACCGCGGCCAACGAGATTTCCTTCGTCAACTTGCAGGAAACCGATGATGCCACTGATCGGCGAGCGGATATCGCAATAGCTCAAATCCAGCTCGGCCTGGATCACACGCGCATTAGCAGCAGATACTTCCGCTTTGGCGCGCTCGATCGTGTACTTAACGGCGGCTTCCAGGTTCGTCAGGTTGGCGCGTCGCGCCTCCACTGATGCCCGCGCAGACTTTTGAGCCGCAATGGCCGCATCGAGATCCTGTTCTGTAACTGCTTTCTCCTTAGCCAATGGAGCCAGGCGCGCAACATCCTGATCGGCCCTCGTCAGGACCGCCTGGGCATCTGCTAACTCTGCCTGTGCCTGCAATACGTCGGTTCGTTGTTGAGCTTGGGCCAGATCTGAAACAGCTTTGAGCGCGAGTGCTTTGGCCGATTGCAGTGCCGCTGCAAAGGGACGCTTGTCGATAGTGAATAAAAGCTGTCCTTTGCCGACAGGCGCACCCTCTCGAAAGTAGACCTTCTGAAGAACTCCCTCGACGCGTGCACGTAACTCGACCGTGTTGTCTGCCCTGGTCTGTCCGACGTATTCGCTATAGATCGGCACAGTCCTCTGACTCACTGGCGCCACGATTACAGACGGTGGTGGTGGCTGAGCGGCGTTGTGGGTGGCTTTGGATTTGCAACCCGTGCTGGCGATTAGCGACGCAGCGAGGATTGCAACCGTAACTGAAATATAAAATCTTCGCTTATCGAGAATCTTCACTTTGCAACTCCTCGGTTGTCAGGAGACTTGTCCTGCAATCTGCTTTCGATTGCAGTCACAACGTAGCTGAACGCTGAGCATTCTGCGTAATACAGCGGATTCTATGGCGCGGGTAAGAAGGCGGGTACTGGCAGAATTGACAGTACAGCGAGCGTAAGAGTGGCAACTATCGTGGCCCGTGGGAGTTGATGCTGAGATTGATCGGAAACTCCCGCAAGGGGCGAACGCGGAAAGGTCTTAACGTTCGTGGTTCTTTGGTTTTTTTGTGACCTTGCGCGTCTGCGGGAGATCGCGGATTCACGGGCAGAACTTCTGGCGTACCGATATGTTTAGAGAAATAGCCGTCGCCGCTGCGATTGTGTCGGTTTGCATGACAATCCATCTCGCGGGAATATTGCTGATGGCCGAATGGCTCTTCCGCAGGCGCGAGAATCTCGAGCGTCATCCCAGCCGAAAGCAATTCGCGTTACAGCTCGTCATGCTTTTTGGGGGCATCCTCCTGTTGCACTTGATCCAAACGAGTCTTTGGGCGGTGTTCTATTACGCGCGAAACCTGTTTAGTGATTTTGAGACGTCGCTTTACTTCTCGATGGTGAGCTTTACGACGATTGGATATGGCGACGTCTTGTTGCCGAAAAAGTGGCGTTTGCTCGGTGTGGTCGAGGGGTTTTCGGGCGTTTTGCTTTGCGGAGTTTCCACTGCTTTTATCTTCGCCGTAATTAATGCCATGTTTCAGTTCCGCTTGCGTCAACGTTCAAACCAACCCTCCGCTTTGATGAATCTCGACGCGCCGCTGCCACAAAACGACAAAAGAGCAGAAGTCCAGCAGCACCTGTAAGAACTGACAGTTACCGGCCACTCCCCCTCACGCTACGTTGTGAGTCGCGCATCGCTGTGGTTTAGGGGAACGCCGAATGAGAGTCAAAGAAATCATTGCCGCCGGTTCAATACTCGTTCTGTCGATTTTTGGTGCTTCGGTCACTGCGGCGCCACAGCAGGTCACGGATCGATTAGTGCACGCCAACGGCAACGGGACACTGAAGGTTGGACAGGAACAATTCCAGGTCACGGCGGTGGTTGTAAAGCTCCTGAACGATCAGAAGGCCGAGATTACTTTGATCTCGGACATCACGATCTTCATCGAGGGAAAGTGGTCTCACAGCGGCTCATCGCAGGAAGAATTCGACCTGGAGATTACGGGAGGCGCCAATCCCGGGGGGCTTGAAGGCAACGGAAAACTCAATCTCGCAAAAGAGAACGAATCCCAACTGCGTCTGACGCTTAAAGGCAAGAGTCGCACAACCAAAAAACCCATCGAAGTTAAATTCGTAGGTAAGTGAATAACCATGCATCCGTTGAAGAATCTCAGCAGTGTAGTCCTAATCATGCTTCTAGGCGCTTTATCGGCGAGTGCGCAAAAAGTGAGTGTGGGAGCGGACCCACGCGTCGACCTGACGAAATTCAAGACTTATGCATGGTCCACTGAAATGGTAAGCATGAATCCGGCCATCAGCGCGATTGTTGTTTCGGAGGTTGATGCGGCGCTCGCCGCAAAGGGCCTGAAAAAGGTTGATACCGATCCTGAACTGACCGTCGTAGTATTTGGTTCAAGTGAGAGTGACCTTCACGTTTCCAATCCGAGCTGGTCGCCATCGTTAAATTCGATCGCGACCGGTGTTGCTGTTGGATCTCAGAGTTGGCTCGTAACAAAGGGCACACTGGTGGTCGATCTTCTCGACACAAAAACAAACGACAGCGTCTGGCGCGGACAGGCAACGCAGACACTCGATCGTGGTCCAACCGGAGACAAAGCCAAAGATGCCAAGACGGTTGCAAAGCCGATCAAAAACGCAGTGAAGAAAATGTTCAAGCAGTATCCCCATCCAAATAGAAAGTAATCACCCAACCCCCACGTTCCTGTCAAAACTGACAGTTTCTGCGATTTTCCCGGACCCTAAGAATACCTTCGTACAGTCCGTCTGAACTGGCGAGGTTGGTCATGCCTAATTGGCTCTATAACGTTTCACCACCCACGGCGGCCATAATTATGGTCGCCTTCATCGAGTTGATTGCACTGGCTGGCCTTGTTTTCGTCAGGCGCCAGTTGATCCCGCGGCTTCATTATGACGACGGCGCCAACGATGCCGTCAGTGGCACGGTTCAGGCGATCGGCGTGTTTTATGGAATAACGGTTGGTCTAATCGCCGTCGGTGTCTGGAATACAAACTCAAGCGCTGCCGACCTTGTGTCGAAAGAAGCAGCCGCGATCGGTATGCTGTATCGCGACGTCAACAGTTATCCCTCACCGCTCCGAGAGGAGCTGCGAACGAAAATCCGCGAGTACACAGTCTTCATCATCGAAGAGGCCTGGCCCGCCCAGAAAAGGGGTGAAGGGCAGGTACTTAACGACGGCACTCTGATCCTCGATGACTTTCAGCGCAAACTCCACGCCTTTCTGCCGGCGAATGTCTCTCAAACAACCCTGCATAGTGAAACTCTCGGGGCCTACAACAATTTAATAGAATATCGCCGCCTGCGCGTAGATGCCGTCGGGGGTGGACTGTCGAACGTAATGTGGGCCGTCATCTGGGTCGGCGCCGCAATCAGCATAGGTATCGCTTACTTTTTCAACATTCCCGACATCAGGTTACATGCAATCCTGGTGGCGCTGATGGGCGGGTTTCTTGCAATGGTCCTTTTCATGATCATCATCAACGACAAGCCGTTTTACGGTTTTGTCCACATCTCTTCCGACCCTTACAAACTGATCCTCGAGCGTGTGATCGACGTCTCGAGGTAGAGCCCTACGCCTGTCAAAAGTGACAGTTACTGGTCATTCCTGCCGCGAATAGAATTCCAAACATGAACACTCGCTCCAGTGAAGCTGCGAGAGTTGATGGCGAAAGAAAGGTTAAGGATCTGCCATGCAGTTAGCCATTATCTCGGTTGTGCTATTTAGTCTCACGTTCGTTAGTCCGGGTCCGTCCCCGCAACAGCCGCGACAGTCTCGAGCGCAGTCGTCGAAGTTGGCTGCCGATCGGGGCTGGCCGCGCGGCTACAGCCTACCCAGCGAAGCGCAAATCGTTTTGTATCAACCCCAGATCGCAAGTTGGGAGAATCAGAAACAACTGGTTGCGTTTTCAGCCGTGTCTCATGTTGCGAAAGGTGAGCAAAAGCCTGCGCTCGGAACCATGAAATTCGAGACTACTACCGACGTTTCTCTTGAACAACGGCTGGTCAAGTTCACAAAGATCAAGATCATCGAAACGAATTTTCAAACGCTCTCAAAAGAACAGACTCAGGAGATGGTGACCGAGCTCGAGAAAAACATACCCGACGAGGACCGCGTTATCGCGCTCGATCGCGTATTGGCCTACGTCGATAAGAGCACAATAAATCCGAAGAACGTCGATGGCCTGAAGAGCGATCCACCCAGAATAATTTTGACCCAGACACCTTCCATCCTCGTGAGTTTCGATGGCGAGCCTATCTGGAGTCCGATTAAGGACAACGAACTGAAGTTTGCAGTGAATACGAACTGGGACATCTTTCAGCACGGACCCACGGGCATGTATTACCTGCGTTACGACACCGGCTGGTTGAGAGCGACCGACCTCAAAGGGTATTGGTCCAACGCCGGTAAACTACCGGACAGCTTCAGTAAATTGCCTGCCGACGATAACTGGAAAGACGTTCGCGCAAGCCTTCCCGGAACGCGTGTGAAATCGTTGCCAAAGGTTTACGTCACCACCGATCCGACAGAGCTCATTCTTATCGAGGGTGAACCGAAGTATGTTCCGGTTCCGAATACCGGACTGTTATGGATCAGCAACACCGAAAGCGATCTTTTCCGGCTGGGAAAAGATGGTCCAGTGTTCTACCTGGTGGCCGGCAGGTGGTTCAAAGCCCCGGCACTAGGTGGACACTGGACGTTCGCCACGCCGAGTCTGCCGGAGGATTTCAAAAGGATCTCGCTTGAACATCCACGCGGCCGCGTGCTCGCGTCGGTGCCCGGCACACAACAGGCCGCAGAAGCTGTTCTTCTCGCGCAGATCCCGCAATTCGCTCGCGTAAATAAGAAAGAGCTGACCGCCCCGGAGGTCGCCTACCAGGGCGATCCGCAATACGAGGCCATTCAGGGAACGCGATTACAACGCGCGGCAAATACTGACAAGGAGATCATTAAATTCGGCGATACTTATTACATGCTCTATCAGGGCGTGTGGTTTATGGCCAACACTCCGAAAGGACCATGGACCATAGCGACTTCGGTGCCCGAGGAAATTTATTCAATTCCCCCAAGCTCGCCGGCGCACAGCGTCACCTATGTCACCGTTCAGGAAGATGAAGACGACGATGACGACTGGGTGACATTTGCCGCCTACGCCGGCTACACCGGTCTGATGGTCGGTTGGGGTTGTACTGTTTGGGGCACTGGCTGGTACTACCCGCCTTACTATTGGTACGGCGGTTACTACCCGGTTTATTACCCCTACTGGCGGACGTACGGATACGGCGCCTGGTACAACCCCTATACCGGCATATATGGAACGGCGGGACGGATCTATGGTCCATACGGTGGCGCCGGCTTTGGCGCGCGCTACAACCCGAGCACCGGCACTTACGCTCGCGGAGCGTTTGCGTATGGACCATACGGCGCGCGCGGAGCTGCGCAAGCTTATAACCCGCGCACGGGAACCTATGCCGCCACCCGTCAGGGTTCGAATGTTTATGGTAGTTGGGGATCGACACACGTGCAGCGGGGCGACGACTGGGTAAACACAAAACGCTTTACCAGTAGTGCGGGCAATACGACGCGCGTTACGCGCGGCGATCAGGGGGGCATGATCTCTCGTCGTGGACCGGATGGCCGAGGTTTCGTCGGGGCGAAGGGAGACAGCGTTTATGCCGGCCGGGACGGAAATGTCTATCGGCGCGATCAGAGTGGCAACTGGTCCAAATGGGACAACGGCAGTTGGAACAATGTCCTGAAACCGGAACAGCGAGATTCAGTGCGAGACAGTATGTTGAACGATCGTGCGCGACAATCGGATCGAGCGAGGGGTGAACGTACAGGTCAATCAACATCCAGACCAACACAGATGGATCGCGGCACCTACGGCACGCTCGAACGCGATCGAGCGGCACGCAGCAGCGGCACCCAACGCAGCCGCGACTATGGCTCTTACAGCCGCAGCCGGAGCAGCGGCGCGAGCGGCGGCGGTTATCGGGGAGGAGGAGGTTTCAGAGGTGGAGGAGGCTTTCGGGGCGGTGGTCGCCGGCGCTAGAGGAACGTGGGGCGATTCCGACAGCGGAGGTGACTTTCCCGACGGCGCTGGCCGCGGACTCGACGGGCGGTGTCACGCAATAAGGTGGACACTAGGGACTGCGGCCGGCGCTTTGGTTAGAGCAAGTGATAAACAAAGCTGATTTCTTCGACCATGTCTTTTATTAGATTTAGGAAACCCTCTCCCGACAATGGTGTTCTATGGCCCCAGGACTCTAAGAACGTAGAGAGGAGTGTACTTATTAAACGTCGAGAGTTGAGTGATGGGACCCTTTATCTCCGCGCGGGTGCTGTTGGCATTAACCCAATTGCAAGGGATTCTTATCTTCCTGATCCTGGCCCTCCTCGTATTTCTCACCGTTGCCTGGTTGATCACCAGCGCGCTAAAACGTCGTACTGCGAGAGAGTGCGAACGCCTGGCCCGCCTTTACCAAACTGAAAACAAACGCCTGAACGATTTAATCAGCAATGTACCGGGAATCGTCTGGGAAACCCGGATAGATCCAATCTCAGAACAGCACACGATAACTTTTATAAGTGAGCAAGTTGAGAAGATGCTGGGATACAGCAGAGAGGATTGGATGTCGACGGCCGACTTCTGCCTTCAGATCATGCACGAATCAGATCGGGAGACAGTTCTTCGTACCCTCGAAGAAATACTTTCCGAGACGAAGCAGGGCATTCTTCACTTCCGCTGGATCGCCAGGGACGAGCGCACGGTATGGGTGAAAGCTCAAGTTGCGGCCATGGTCGACGATAACGGAAACACGGTTGGCTGCCGGGGAGTCACCATCGACATCACCGAACAGGAGTTGGCGAAAAACGCACGTCTACAGACCGTCCAAAACAATCGGGCTATTCTGGAAGCACTTGACCGCAATGAAGCGCAGTTGGCGGCCATAATAGATTCTGCTTTGGACGCAATCATCACCGTCGATCAGAACCAGAACATCGTCCTATTTAATGCTGCCGCTGAAAAACTGTTTCTTTGCTCCGCAGACGAGGCGCGCGGACAGCCGGTCGAACGCTTCATCCCGAAACGGTTTCGCAAAGCACACGATCAACATGTTCGCCGATTTGGCGAGAATGGACCACCCCGCTTGATGGGTTTAACCCGGGAGCTTTACGGACTGAGGACCTCGGGCGAAGAGTTTCCGATCGAAGCGTCAATTTCACAGCTAGAGCTGGGTGGACAAAAATTCTATACGGTTATATTGCGTGACATTACGATCTCGAAGCAGGCGAAAAACCAGTTGCAGGCGAGCGAGGAGCGATTTGTTAAGGCGTTCCAGTCCAACCCTCAACCGATGTCCCTCACGACACTCGCGACCGGGCTCTACATCGACGTAAACGAAAGCTTTCTCGAGATGACGGGCTACAAGCGCGATGAAGTTATCGGTCATACTTCTCTGGAGCTGGGAATCTGGGAAACACCGGAGGCGCGTGTCGAATTTCTACGACAACTCAATAAACACGGATCTCTTGTGAACTACGAAACCAAGCTCCGTGCCAAAAACGGTACGTTTCGAGTTCTCCTATCCTCCGCCGAAAAACTCGAGATCGCCGGCGAAATGTGCTTGCTCGTGGCTTCGAGTGACATCACCGAGCGAATGGCTGCCCAACAGGCTTTGCGCGAAAGCGAAGAGCGCTTCCGAAACATGGCAGACACCGCGCCCGTGATGATCTGGATCGCTGATTCACGCAGAGGATGTACTTACGTCAATAAACGGTGGCTCGACTTCACGGGACGAACCATCGAAGAAGAAATGGGCGCGGGGTGGATGGAGAGTTTACATCCCACAGATTACGAACGTTGTCTCGAAACCTTCGTCAGCAGTTATGAACAAAAACGACCTTTTGAAATGGAATACCGCCTGCGCCGGAAAGATGGCGAATATCGTTGGGTATACGACACCGGCATTCCACGCTTTTCATCTGATGGGACATTCCTCGGTTACATCGGTTCCTGCATTGACATCAGCGAACGTAAAGCATCGGAAGTGGCCCTCGAAACGGCACACGCAGAGCTTCACGAGTTGAAGAACCAGTTGGAAGCGGAGAACATTTCACTTCAGCAGGAGCTGCAACTGGATCAAAAATCTGGCGAGATTGTCGGCCAGAGCGACGCGATCAAATACGTCCTCTTCAAAATCACTCAGGTTGCACCCACTGATTCAACTGTCCTTATTACAGGTGAGACCGGGACGGGGAAGGAACTGGCGGCGCGCGCCATCCATGCGGCGAGCTCTCGAAAAGACAGGCCTTTAATAAAAGTAAACTGTGGCGCTTTGTCTCCTACGCTGATTGAAAGTGAGTTGTTTGGGCACGACAAAGGCGCGTTTACGGGCGCTGTAGGACGAAAGCAAGGGCGCTTCGAACTGGCAAACGGTGGCACCATTTTTTTGGATGAGATTGGAGAATTGCCGCCCGAATTACAAGTGAAGTTGTTACGGGTGATTCAGGAGAACGAGTTTGAGCGGCTTGGCGGAAGTAAAACGATAAAGGTCGATGTACGCGTCATCGCCGCCACCAATCGTAATCTGAAGCTGGAAGTCGAGCGCGGAACGTTTCGAGAAGACCTCTGGTATCGCTTGAATGTCTATCCGATAACCATGCCGCCGCTGCGACAGCGCAAAGAAGATATCCCCCTGCTCGTTGAACATCTGGTCAACCTGTACGCCAGGAAGTTCGGTAAAACGATCTCTATGGTTTCCCCACGAACGCTGCAGACGTTACGAGCTCACAACTGGCCAGGCAACATTCGCGAGCTGGCGAACGTGATTCAGCGAGCGGTTATACATACTCAGGGGAGCGTTCTTCACGTAGTGGACCGATTTGACTCCGCGGCTGACGGATCAGTTCCCACAAAAACTCTTGAAGAGGTGGAACGCGAATACATCACTCGCACTCTGGAGAATACCGGATGGCGAATTGAAGGCAAGTATGGAGCGGCGAGGATTCTTGGTCTGAATCCCAGCACCTTGCGCACGAGAATGCTGAAGCTCGGAATACAGCGGCGTGCAAGCTTTGGCGCAAGCAACAGCAATACAACCGCGTAATTCAGCGCCTCTTCACCGGCAAAGTTTTCTCACCTCCACGCATTATCACAGTTCCCGCGAAATACAACGGGGCCACGTTCACTGCTCGCGGGAATCCGTGTGTAGGGTGGCAAACGTAAACCCCGCATGTGCAAGGTTTTAAAGCCCTCTATCAGTTCCGCGGTCGGTTGTGCACGCCGCTTGCATTTGCGAAGGACCAAAGTTGAACGCCCCTCCCGTACTGCGGGAGTCAACAGTTAAATAAGAACATTCAAGCCTAAAGCGATGTACGGAGTGCGGCCCGTTATCTAGCCGTGTGTGGCAAGGTGGACTGCCATGATTGTCAACACTACGAGAATCGTTGTCCAACCCGACAAGCGTACTGAGTTCTTTCAAACTGTGGGTCGATTACTAGCTCCGATCAAAAGCGCTCAGGGTTGCACTGCGGTTGATTTTTATCTCGATGCGTCAGACGAGAATTCGACGTTGTTGATCAGCGAATGGGAGACAGAGATGGATTTACACAATTATCTCGCGTCGAATGACTTTGCTGTTCTCAGCGGCGCAATAACCGTTTTGAGTGTTCGCAGCATTGATTCGAAAGCAAACGTGACGTCGCATTTATGCAAACCGTAAAAGGGCATTCAACCAAGCTGAGGGAACTCCCCGTTGCCCGGTGGCTGTATCGAACTCAACGAGAGTGGACCGGTGAAATGTTTTTGAGTCCTGCTAAAGATTCGCCTCGTCAGGAAAACAACGACTCTCCTGACAATCTATTGCGCGCAATAGTGGATGCTTGTGTTTCCAATGTCGCTGTACTCGATGAATCGGGATCCCTTATCTACGCGAGCAAAGCGTGGAGGCTGATCGAGCGGAACTCTCATCAGGAAAAGCGGACTGCACCTTCGTCCTTTGAAGCCTGCAAGAGATTCACCCAGTCAGAGCTTGATGAGGACGCAAACATCACGCTGGGCGATGATCTCGAACAAATACTGAGTGGATACGAAAAGGAGTTTCATCGCAAATACTACTGTCACGCGCTGTTCGAATCGAGGCCGTTTGTCGTACATGCCGCCCGCCTGAATCTGACCGGATCGGTGTTTAGGGTGTTGATAACTCACGAGGAACTGCCGCTTAGCCATGAGTTGCGAGATAGCAAAGAACGTCTAATTGAACTGCTGGGGACGAAGATCCTGGCGTGGGAAGGTGAGGTAGAGGGTCAAAGGCTCACTTACGTGAGCGAGCATGCCGTGGAGATGCTCGGGTATCCGGTGTCAGCGTGGTACGAACCCGGTTTCCTGGCTTCACACATGCACTGCGATGATCTCCATTGGGTACTGGCGGCGTATGCGAAACAAACCAGGATTACGCAGCACTTCGATCTCACGTTTCGTGTGTGGGCGAGTGATGGCAGCCTGGTTTGGATACAGAATCTTATAAGTGTCGGATCGGAAAACGAGGGTGTCGCCAAACTTCACGGCTACATGATTGATGTTTCTGAACGTAAACGTGCGGAAGAAGCTCTGAGAGATTTGGGCGGTCGCTTGATCGCAGCTCAGGAGGAGGAACGGCGCAGAGTTGCTCGCGAGTTACACGACGACTTCAATCAGAGGCTGGCCGTTTTATCGCTCGAGCTGGAGCAGCTTGAGCAGAAAATTCAGAGACCCCTCGATCTTCGCCGGGGTCTGCAACGTTTGCAGGCGCACGCGCGCGAGATCGCCGCGGAAATCCACCGGCTTTCCTACAAGCTTCACCCCTCGAAGCTGGACCATGTGGGACTCGCTACTGCCGTTAAGAGTCTGTGCGACGAGTTGACTAAAAGCGGAAAGCTGAACGTGTATTTTGAGCAAACGGGTTTTCCCGCGTCGCTCGATCACGAATTAACTTTGTGCGTCTTTCGTATAGCGCAGGAGAGTTTGCGAAATTGCGTCAAGCATAGTGGTGCGGAAGCGGCGCGCGTAACTCTGAGCAGAACCCGAACTGCGGTGCGCCTCGTCGTCTCTGATAATGGCTGTGGATTCGACGCAAAGACCTCGCTGATGGAGAAGGGGTTGGGCTTCATCAGCATGAAAGAGCGGCTACATCTGCTCGGTGGTCAAATGAATGTTTACTCGAGACCTCTACGGGGCACTCGTATCGAGATCTCAGTGCCGTTGAAGGTAAACACTACCCCCGCAAGAATTCCGGTTCCCCCAGGAGCGCTGGATAAAACAATTTCACAGAAGTAAAGGGAGGGAATATGAAACGCCCCCGTGTAATACTCGCGGATGATCACACCTTGATCCTTGATGCGCTAAAGAACCTGCTTGAGCCTGAATTTGAGGTTGTGGGCATGTTCGCTGACGGGCGTGCGCTGCTGGAAGGAGCGGCCAGCCTCAATCCTAACGTCATAGTGCTAGACATTTCGATGCCGGGGATGAACGGCCTGAATGCGGGCGAACGACTGAAACAGGCAATGCCCCTTGTCAAACTGGTCTACCTGACGATGAACCATGATCCTGACGTAGCCGGTGAAGCGTTCCGTCTTAATGCTTCGGGCTATTTGCTTAAGAATTCCCCGGCTATTGAACTGCAAAACGCAATTCGCGAAGTGGTGCGGGGCGGTTATTACGTGACGCCGTTGATGACCAAGGGAATGGAAGGTTCCTTTGTACAGAACTTCAAACACAGAAAAAGTACGAGTCCTCTGACGCTGCGGCAGAAAGAAGTCTTACAGCTTTTGGCTGAGGGGCGCTCAATGAAAGAGGTGGCGTTCGTGCTTAACGTTTCTCCGCGCACAATTGCTTTTCACAAGTACACGATGATGGAACATCTCCACATCAGGAGCAACGCAGAGCTGATCGAGTATGCAATGCGCAGCTCGATAGTCGCGGCAGAGCCGCTAAGAACTGCTTGTTAACCTGTTAGTTTTGCCAGTTACTTTTTAGCGCGAGTTCCTTTACGACAGTTACACAATTGGCCGGACGAAGGCAGGAGCGATCGATCATCTCCTGAAGAGTTCGACCTGTTGGAATGGTGGGTTCGCAACACTGGTGTGTGTAAACGGGCGATCACACACCGAAACCTGAGGTGGTTCAGCCAGCTACTCCAACGGAGGAGAGCGGCGGGTAATCACCTCAGCCGGATGGGCCGCAGCGCGACTGAAGGGGAGCTTCGGTCCATCCGAACCAAACCCGAGAAGAAATCCATGAACGAATACGCACTTTCACAAAAACTTACGGCGGAATTCTTGGGAACGCTCTGGCTGGTCCTGGGCGGTTGTGGGAGTGCCGTGCTGGCTGTGTCCTTTCCCCAGGTTGGCATCGGACTGCTGGGCGTGTCGCTGGCTTTTGGTCTTTCGGTATTGACGATGGCATACGCGGTGGGCCATGTTTCAGGCGGGCATTTTAATCCAGCAGTAACCATCGGGCTTTGCACGGCCCGTCGCTTCCTCGCCAAAGATGTAATTCCTTATGTCGTGGTCCAGCTTGCGGGAGCTATTGCCGGTGCGGGAATTTTGTATGTCATCGCCAGCGGCAACGCTGGATTCGATGCAAGTTCCGGCTTTGCGTCGAATGGCTACGGCAGTCATTCACCGGGTGCTTACTCTTTAGTAGCAGCAGCGACCGCAGAAGTCGTGATGACTTTCTTTTTTCTGATTATCATTCTGGGAGCAACTAACAAACGTGCGCCGCAGGCTTCGGCGGGTGTAGCAATCGGGCTGGCTCTGACTCTGATTCACCTGGTAACGATTCCTGTCACCAATACATCGGTAAATCCTGCTCGCAGCACTGGTCCAGCTATTTTTGTTGGCGGTTGGGCCATCCAGCAACTATGGCTGTTCTGGTTGGCACCAATCATCGGCGCCTCGCTCGCTGGTGTCGCGTATCGGTTCTTAGCCGAAGGGCGGCCAGTGCCGGAACCAGAACCATCCCTGGCACAGAGAGTGGCATCGTGATGCGGCGCAAAGCTGTTTTTACGTCGCTGCGGTGAACGCTGCCGTAGTTCACCGACCCATCTCACTCAAATCCAAACAGCGTCTCTCGCCTAACCTGACTGCTGACCATTCGAAACCGACGCTCGACAGGCCGCCAATTCAAGTTCGACACTCTTCTTCAGATCATCCCACTCGGTTGCGTTCCACGCGGCGAGTAGGCTGCTCGCTTGTTCGAAAAGCGGCAGGGCCTCCTGGTACTTGTTTCCCGCAAAATCCAGCCGCGCGACCCGTAAGCACGCAATAAACAACTCACGTTGCCACTCCACGTTGCTCGGATCCAGATCGACCAGTCGTTGGCAGATCAACAGAGACTCAGCAAACGCCTTCCGCGCGTCGGCCAACTTGTCTTGCGCCTGTAACACCTGGCCCATCTGACGGTGGGCCGTCGCCAGGAGCAGCTGCCAGCCTGCGTTCGTCGTGTCTTGTTTAGCTAACAGTTGGCTGATTGCCAACGACTCCCCAAACGCGTCGCGCGCTTCCTCCAGCTTGCCTTGCGCGCGCAACATCTCGCCTACCTGGCTGTGGGCGGCCACCAGATGCTTCTGATAGTCCGAATTTGTGGGATCCTGGCTGACCAATTGCTGGGTGATCTCCAGATACTCTTCTAACTCCTTTTGTGCCTCGGTTCCCTTTTCTTGCGCCTGCAATACGTCGCCTATGCGGCTATGGGCAGCCGCCAATTCGAGTAGCCAACCCGCATTCGTCGGTTCCAATTCAACCAAGTGGAGGCTAATTGACAGGTAGTGCCCAAACGCCGTCAGCGCTTCCGGCAACTGACCTTGCGCTTGTAACACTTCACCGATTCGAGCATGGGCGCCGGCCAAAAGCTGCTGCCAACCTGCGTTACTGGGCTTCTCGTCCACCAGTTCCTGACTCAAAGTCAGATATTTTCCAAACGCGTCCTTCGCTTCCGGTAGCTTTCCCTGTGCCTGCAACACAGCGCCCACACGACTGTGAGCTGCCGCCAGGTCACGTCGCCGACCCGCGTTGGACGGCTCCTGCTCCACGAGACGCGCCGAGATCTCCAACGATTTTGCAAACGCTTTGTGCGCCTCAGCCGCTTTACCCTGTGCCTCCAACACGCCTCCCAGGCGATTGTGAGCAACTCCCAGATCGGCCAACCGGTCGTCATCCGACGGATCTTCATCCGCCAATCGCGCGGTGACCTTCTGGTACTCGGCAAACTCGAGTAGCGCCTCCGCCAGGTTGCCTTGCGCCTGCAACACGTCACCGACCAAACAATGCGCCTCGCCTTGTGCAAGCTGGTCATCGACTCCCTCGGCCAGTCGCATAGTGACAGTAGCCCACTCCTCGAGCTGCGCGGCTTCTCCTCGACCGACACGGGTCCATGCGATAGCCAGGCGTGTCCAAACCCGCGCGCGGCCCTGGACCAAACCAGTCGTTTCGAGTTCCTGAAGGGCGGAGGTCAGCGCATAGAGGTCTTCGGAAGTTGCACTACGGCTCCATTCGCGGTTCAGCTTCTCCAACTCCGTGGCGCCGCGCTCCGGGTCGTAACAAAGCAAATGGTAGATCCATTCAATTCGCCCTCGTGGCGTGACGTCACTCTCGGAAAGCGTCGCCACTCTTCTGCTTAGCGTGCGAAACCGTTCTGGTGATTCCGCAGCCATCGCTTTACGAAGTGCCAAACGGGTCGCTTCGTGCACGTTGATCGCGTCTTCACCACGGGCCCGGAAAGGTTCCAGCACCGTGAGCTTTGCAAGTTGGGCGAGCCGCTCAGCGCTTTCTTTCGGCGAGATCTCAAGCAGCGCCGAAAGAATGGGCTGATCGCACCAGTGCGGGATCGCGGCAGCTTCGAGGCTTTGTTTTAGGGCTGTACGCTCGGCTTCGGGCAATTCCGGATAGGCGAGATCGACTGTAGCGAGCGCCAGCTTTGCCGGATGACCCTGGGCCGCATCGAGTACGCGCAGTTGTTCAGTTAAATCCATATTTACGTCGTCGGGCCGAACATTTGGGCCAGCAAACTTGCCTTGTTAGACGCAAGACGACAGGCAGTTTCCACGTCTGCCAATGTCACGTCGGCACGATGCTCACGGCTGTAGGCGAACCAATCCGCAGGCGGTGGGGGCACGAGCTGGAGAGGAGGAGGCGCGATGGATGCCCACACAGCACCGGCTGACGACGGTACACTCTGGCCCGCGATAACCACGCGCAACCACGTAGCTCGGATCAGGCTGTGCAAAAGTTGTTTCTCGACCCAATCCTGCGCTTCTCCCGCCGCTTCATAGGTGTCGAAGACGAGCAAGGTGGGTTGGGCGCGTTGTTTGAGCTCATCCAGAATGTTGGTCAGGCGGTCATTAAGTCTTGGCGCTGGTGGCGGTAACGGCACGCCAAGGTCCTGAACAAACGCACGCAACTCGGCATCCATGTCGGTCGTGCCTTTGAAGTCGAAGCGCCCGCACGCAAGGTCAGGTACGCGAAGGGCGTTCGCGAGCATCTGTCGCGTGATGTGGCTCTTGCCCGTTTCGCTCGGACCGCGAACTGGTAGGTACCGCCAGGTAGCTTTTCGAGCGAGCAGATTCGCGAAAGCCTGGCGGGCGCCAGTGTGATCCGCCATAGGCCAGTCCAGCGGCGGTGGAGTTTCGGGCCACGAGGGTCCGACAGGCTGCGCACCGGCATTCGGAGCCAGGAGCGGATCGATCAGTGCGAGCCGGTTAAGAATGAGATCTACGGCGTATCCGGTCGGCCTGGTCCGAACGTCGGGGCAGATGGTGTTCTTAAAAATCCCGGCTACATCACCCTCGCCCACACGCAAGGGCAGGATGCGCAGTTTGTCCCGGGCATCAGAAGATACATCGAGGGTCATTTGAAGATCCCTGATCGACCTGTATTCAGCCTTTGTCCAGGGCTTGCCTTCATACCGCTCAGAAATGCACGGGATAACCAGAGTCGAGCGTTGGGAGTAAATATCCGCCAGTCTAATGTCCGCGTCGCTGCCGGCGATGTAGTATTCGAACCACTCGTCATAGAAAACGGTTCCCTCTCCCAGCCTCTGTTCAACTGCCGCAGCAATTGAGGACACGAGGTCGCGCTGTTCTCCTGCAAAAGAGAAGGCCACGAGAAATCTTTCGGGTAGTTTGCGAGCGGACATTGTGTAACTAACTTGAGAATGCGAGAAATGGGAAAGATCCACTGCACGACGGTCAGGTTTCGTCCGCGCATCCTAAACATGATGCGTTTACTTGTCAATTCTTTATCGCCGAACAGCTTTGCACAAAAAGGGACTAAAGCGAATGAAGATGTCTCGCGCAAAGGCGCAAAGATGCAAAGTCTACCGTGTTTTTAACTTCTTTCTTTGCGTTTTTGCGCTTTTGCGCGGAAACATTCTTCCTATAGGGTCCGCCCACAAAATTTGAGTACTCTTTGTCCAAGTCCTCGCCGAACAGAAGCGAAGCCGAAACGGGGTTGACATTGCGGCAGACTCGCATAAACATACGCTTGGCGCAGGATCTCCCCGCCTATTTTCACTAAATTCGAGGTCCGAAATGCGAAAAACACTTCAATTCCTGATTAGCAGCCTCTTCATTTCAGTTCTCGTGCTGCCGGCATCGGCGCAGACGACTCAAACGCCGAGTAGTCAAACACCCACTCTGAGCACCGCTACTGAAACTAAAGCCGAAAAGAACGCAGTCGAACTGGCTCTCGAGGAGTCGAAGAAAAAAGGCGAGAAGGTGTTAGCTGCCTGCCTCCAGGACTGCAAAGAAGCTGCGGACGGCTCGTCGGTGTTGAAAGGAAAAGCGCTGGCACTACCGACGCCCGCTTATCCACCGATCGCTCGCGCCGCTCGCGTGTCCGGTTCAGTAGAAGTGCAGGTGATCATAGACACAGATGGGACGGTGATAGCGGCCGCAGCCGTCTCCGGACATCCGTTGTTACAAGCGGCTTCTGTAGCCGCGGCCCGCCACGCGCGTTTCTCTCCGACGCTTTACCAGGGTGAGCCTGTGAAGGTGACGGGCGTGATTCAGTACGGCTTTGCACTTCGGTAACGGCCAGTGGGCGGCGCGGAAGAAGTGCCGCGCTCCGGGTCGCGCAATTCTTTCATTCGCGCGGTAATATACCGACTAGTTCGGCAACTTCTTCCTTTGGCATCGGATCTTCACCATTGGAAGGGTTGTTATGAAAGACGACAAACTGGCCTTATACGAATCCTTGATACGCGCCTCACTCCTACTCATCTTCATCGTCTCGCTGACTGTGGGTACCTGCGGTTTGATCGTGATCTCGCGAATGTTAATGCAGCAGGCCGTTGCCGCTCCGGCCTTTCCGGACACTGAAACGGTCGCTGTTGAAACCGCGCGGTAGGTTAATCGGAAGAGTAGCTCAACATCACGATCGTCGCACCAAGCCCACCAGCCTGAGGCGGCGCATCAATCCATTCTGATACAAACGGCGTGCGCGAGAGGATTGACCGGACCATCTCTCGCTGCACGCCTACTCCTTTGCCGTGAATGATCCGCACGCACTTAAACCCCTTCTCGTGCGCGATCTGCAAATACTCCTCGACCACGCGCTTCACATCGCGCGGCGGGATCGTATGCAGATCGAAGACGTCCGTGATCTCGATCTCAACCGGTTCGGGAAATGGATTCTCATCATCTTCAACGTCCATAAGGAACACCGATGAAACCTGATTTGACACCCTCTCCAAGCGACTTGTAAACTCGCCGTCTTCTAATCCTACATCTTAATAAAAGGAATAAAGCGAAATGGGTGCGCGAAAGAAGATTACTGTGGTCGGCGCAGGTAACGTCGGCGCAACGGCGGCACACTGGCTCGCCGCAAAAGAACTCGGCGACGTAGTGCTCGTCGATATCGTCGAGGGGGTCCCGCAAGGCAAGGCTTTGGACCTGGCTCAAGCGGCGCCGGTCGAAGGGTTCGATGTGCGGATGATCGGCTCCAACACGTACGACGAGACGGAAAACTCGGACGTCGTGATCATCACCGCCGGACTCGCTCGCAAACCCGGAATGAGCCGTGACGATCTGTTAAAGACCAATGCCGGAATCGTTTCGCAAGTGGTCGACGAATGCGTGCGGCGCTCGCCGAACTCGATCCTGATCATCGTCTCAAACCCGCTCGACGCGATGTGCCAGGTGGCGTTGAAACGATCCGGTTTTCCGAAACATCGCGTGATCGGAATGGCGGGCGTCCTCGACTCCGCGCGCATGCGTTGCTTCCTCGCCGAAGCACTGAACGTGTCCGTCGAAAACGTGACGGCATTCGTGCTCGGTGGACACGGCGACACGATGGTTCCGCTGCCGCGATTCTCGACGTGCGCGGGAATCCCGATCACCGAGTTGCTGCCGAAAGATCAGATTGACGCGATCGTGAAGAGAACGGCGGGCGGCGGCGCTGAGATCGTCGGTCTGTTGAAGACGGGGTCGGCGTATTACGCGCCTTCATCAGCAGCAGTGGAAATGACCGAATCGATCCTTAAGGACAAGAGGAAGATTCTTCCATGCGCTGCTTACCTCGAAGGTGAGTACGGCATCAACGGGCTGTACGTCGGCGTGCCGTGCAAACTCGGCGCACGCGGGTTGGAGCAGATCATCGAGATCAACCTGACTGCCGAGGAAAGGATCGCGTTGCAGAAGAGCGCTTCCGCTGTGCAGGAACTGGTGGACGTCTTGGGAATCTGAGATCTCAGATTTGAGATTACCCTTTAAACCAGCCCAATAACCCGTGGATCACCGTCTCGCGGTTCTCTTCGTAGATCGCGCGTGTCAGCGGAATGTTCATCGGACAAGCCTTCACGCAGTTCTGAGCATTGCCGCAGTTGGTGATGCCGTCTTCGCCCATGATCGCTTGTAGCCGTTCATCGCGCGTCATCTTTCCGGTGGGATGCATGTTGAAGAGTCGCACCTGCGCGATCGCCTGTGGCCCGATGTAGTTGTCCCCCTCGTACTGCGGACACGCCTCCAAACAACAACCGCACGTCATGCAACGCGAGTAGGCGTATCGTTCCTGCACGTCGTCCTGGTCCATTCGTGGTCCAGGCCCAAGGTCGTGCGTGCCGTCGAGCTCGATCCACGCATTAACACGACGCAGGTGATCGAACATCTGTGAACGATCCACAACCAGGTCGCGGATGTTCGGAAATTTCGACATCGGTTCCAGCTTGATCGGCTGTTCGAGATTGTCGATGAGTGCCGAGCACGACTGGCGCGCGCGCCCGTTGATGACCATCGTGCAGATGCCGCACACCTGTTCCAAACAGTTCATCTGCCAGACGACCGGCGTGGTCCGCTCACCCGCCTTGTTTACCGGGTTCTTCTGAATCTCCATCAGGCACGAAATGATGTTCAGATTCGGACGGTAGGGAATTTCAAACTGTTCCCAGTACGGCGCCGCGTCGGGATTAGCGCGGCGGCGGATGTGAATCTCGACTGTTCCAGAGTTTTTAGGCACGGATGATTAGACCTTTGCTGCTTCTTTCTTGGCTTTGCTGTAGTCGCGCTTACGGGGTTGAATCAACGAGATGTCCACCGGTTCCCAGGAAAAGACCGGGCCCTCGCCCGAGTACTCGGCGATCGTGGTCTTCAGGAAGTTTTCGTCGTCGCGATCCGGAAACTCCGGTTTGTAGTGTGCGCCGCGCGACTCGTTGCGGTTCAGGGCGCCGAGCGTGATGACGCGCGCGAGTTCGAGCATGTTCGCGAGATGACGCGCGTGCGGCAAGGCCATTGTGGCCCAAAGATTCGAATCGTTGATCGAGATTCGCTTGTAACGATCCATCAGTTCGAGCAGTTTGTTGTCGGTCGCCTTGAGCTTGTCGTTGTAACGGACCACGGTGACGTTGTCAGTCATCCACTTGCCCATCTCGTTGTGCAGCACGTACTGGTTCTCGTCTCCGCTTTGTTTGATCAGGCGTTCGTTGATCTCCTGCTGAAGTTTCAGTTCCTGGTCGTAAATGCGGGAGCCGTCGGCGCCGTTTCGTTCCACGTTCTTGGCGTATTCAATCGCCGCGGGCGCAGCGACGAACCCGCCGAACACGCAGCTCACGAGCGAATTCGCGCCGAGACGATTCGCACCGTGAATCGAGTAGTCGCATTCGCCGGCGGCGAGCAGTCCGGGAACGTTTGTGCGCTGGTTGAAGTCAACCCACAGTCCGCCCATCGAATAATGCACGCCGGGGAAGATGCGCATCGGCACATGACGGGGATCGTCGCCGACGAACATCTCGTAGATTTCCAGGATGGCGCCGAGTTTTCGATCCAGAACGTCGGCCGGAATGTGCGTCAGGTCGAGATAGACCTGGTTCTGGCCGCCGACGCCGTTGCCATCGATGCACACCTGAAAGATCTCTCGTGTCGCGATGTCGCGCGGTACGAGGTTGCCGTAAGCGGGATACTTCTCCTCGAGGAAGTACCAACGTTCATTCTCGGGTATTGACGACGGCGATCGAGTATCACCTTGCTTGCGCGGCACCCAAACGCGTCCACCTTCGCCACGCGCGGATTCGGACATCAAACGCAACTTGTCTTCGCCGGGAATCGACGTGGGATGGACCTGGATGAATTCGCCGTTGGCGTATCTCGCGCCCTGTTGATAACAAGCTGAGACGGCGCTGCCCGTGCAGACCATCGAATTGGTTGACTTTCCGAAGATCAAACCAGGACCACCGGTCGCGATGATCACGGCGTCGGCGGGAAACGCTTTCAGTTCGAGCGTCTGCAAGTTCATCGCGATCAGACCTCGACAGACCTGGTGGTCGTCGAGCACGAGCGACAACATCTCCCAATGTTCAAACTTACGGACGATGCCGTTCACTTCGTAGCGGCGCACTTGTTCGTCAAGCGCGTAGAGCAACTGTTGTCCCGTCGAGGCTCCGGCGAACGCCGTGCGATGGTGCTTGGTGCCACCGAAGCGCCGGAAGTCGAGCAAGCCTTCGTTGGTGCGCGAGAAGGGAACGCCCATGCGATCGAACAGGTAGATGATCGAAGGCGCCATCTCGCACATTTGTTTGGCTGGGGGTTGATTGGCGAGGAAGTCGCCACCGTAGACCGTGTCGTCGAAATGTTCCCAGGTCGAATCGCCTTCGCCTTTGGTGTTGACGGCGCCGTTGATGCCGCCTTGTGCACACACTGAATGAGACCGCTTCACGGGCACGACTGAAAAGAGATCGACCGCGTGACCGGCTTCGGCGATCTTCATCGCCGCCGCGAGGCCCGCAAGCCCGCCGCCGACGATCGCGATCTTCATGCCATTACTCGCCATTAATTAATGATTCCTCCTAACAGTCCGCCCGGACGGATGAAAGCGACGGCTGCGTTGATGCCGACCAGGAGCAATACCGCGCCGAAAGCTATACAAGCGTAGCCGGTTAACCTTTGCGCCCGTTCTCCGATTGTGATGCCCCAGTCGACGAGAAACAGCCAGATGCCGTTCGCCAGGTGCCAGACCGTCGCAGCGATGCCGACCATGTAGATCGCGAAAATCCACCAGATGCGAAACTCGCCGGCGACGATGGCAAAAGCCTTGTCCGGAGCATGCGCGACAGCAGTCTCGTTCAGGCCGGGCACCATGCCAAACCTGAAATTCAGCAGGTGGAAAAGAATAAAGAAGAACAGGATGACGCCGGTGATTCGTTGAATCAGGTAAAACCAGTTGCGCGGATATGGATAGGCCAGATTATTGGGCCGCGCTTCCACCGTGATCACCAAACCATAGACTGCGTGGT
This sequence comes from uncultured bacterium, assembly GCA_965649955.1. GTDB lineage: Bacteria > Acidobacteriota > Blastocatellia > Pyrinomonadales > Pyrinomonadaceae > PSRF01. The sequence goes on along the minus strand of CBFGMX010000008.1, from coordinate 10,577 downwards.
AGAGGAGCGGTATAAAGATGCCGCCAATCTCGACGAAGAGAATGTAGGGGATCGACTGAAGGTCGCGCACCGCGTTGTTGAAATCGGCAGCGCCTGTCAGTGCTTTTGAGTTAGTGTAAAAGTGTTCTAAAAGAAAAATTCCGAGTGGAAAAATACCGGAAAGCTGGTGGAGCTTGCGCAGGATGAAGGTCCTGCTCAAACGGATAGCCAAGAATGCGCTCCTTTGCCCATAGGCTTCAATATCGATTGCAAGTATAGATCAACTAACCACGGATCCGAGAATGAGGTCTAATCTGACAGGAATAGTTGAAGCGATCAAAGCGCGCGAGATCTCGCCGGTTGAGGTGGCGCAAACGTGTTTGGAACGGATCTCACAATTGAATCCGGCGTTGAATGCGGTTGTGACCGTTGCGCCGGATGTGCTTGAGCGCGCCCGAAATGCGGAGTCGGCGTTGATGCGCGGAGACACTGTCGGTGCGCTTCACGGCATTCCGTTGACGATCAAAGACACGATCGAGACGGCGGGTTTACTCACGACGAGCGGTTCGACGATCCGTGCCGGGTACGTTCCCACAACTGACGCGCCGGCAGTCGCGCGTTTGAAAAGAGCCGGAGCGATCATCCTCGGCAAAACGAACGCGGCAGAAATGGCAATGGACTACACTGCCGACAACCCCGTGTTTGGCCGCACCAATCATCCGCTCGATCCGAAACTGACACCCGGCGGGTCGAGTGGTGGCGAAGCCGTCGCGATTGCGACCGGCATGTCGCCGGGCGGACTCGGCAGCGATCTGGCGGGATCGGTTCGCATTCCGGCGCATTTCTGTGGCATCGCGGGACTCAAACCGACCACCGGACGCGTACCGGGTGCAGGACAGTTTCCGCCGAGCTCTGGTCCATACTCGCTCGGGGCTGTGATTGGACCAATGGCCCGCAATGTTGGCGATTTGCGTTTGCTGTTTCACGCGTTGAGTGACGAGGTTACGTCGAACACGGATTTAAAGGGATTAAAGTTTGCATGGTATGGCGATGACGGTGTGGTGCCGGTCACCGATGAAACTGCTCGTGCGGTTGCAAATGCTGCATCAGCGTTAACGCATGCAGGGTTAACCGGCGAAGAACGCCGGCCGCCGCACGTCGAACGCGGCAACGAGCTGTGGTTGAAACTGTTCTCACGCGCGTCTGTGGTCCAACTGCGGCAGGTTTACGCGGGTCGCGAGAGTGAGGGTGGTTCATTCGTGAGCTGGCGGCTTGCGACCGCAGACCAGACACCGCCGCCCACGTTGGACGACTACATTGCGAGTTGGATGGAACGCGATCGACTTCGCGATGAACTGCTCGGCTGGATGGAAACGACGCCAATCATTGTCGCTCCCGTCGGCGCTACTCCTGCCTACGCGCACGACACGCTGAAGGTCAGCGTGCGCGGTGAAACCTTCGGGACGTTTCGTGCGTTCACCTATGCGCAGACCTTCAACGTTTTCGATCTGCCGGTGGTGACGGTGCCGGCGGGTCGCTCGGACGAGGGGTTGCCGATCGGAGTGCAGATTGTGGGCCGTCCGAACGCGGAGGAGATGGTTTTAGCGGTTGCTGAGATTGTGGAAGAAGCGCTTCCAGCGTAATCTTTCGTTACGACCAGGAGCTTTGCGCAAAAAGTAATCAGATGTCGTCTGGGGATCTTTATGGGAAGAATATTTCTCGCGCAAAGACGCAAAGAAAGCAGTTAGAAACGCGGTAGCGCTTTGCGTCTTTGCGCCTTTGCGCGAGACATCTTCCCCGCCTTAGGTACTTCTCGCGCAAAGCCATGACCAGGAGTCGATTATGGAACCCTTTACTTCAGCTTTAGCGTTTCTGTTCTTCGGTTTTATTGCGATCGTTCTGCTGGTAATCGCGGTGAAGACGATCCGAATCGTGCCGCAAGCTACAGTGATGCTGGTCGAGCGTCTCGGAAAGTTCGACAAGGTTGCAAGCAGCGGCCTGAACATCCTCGTTCCGTTTCTCGACAAGCCGCGCGCCGTCTATTGGACCAACGCCCGTCCCGGCTTGACGTCGATCGATCTGCGCGAACAGTACATCGATCTTCCGCCGCAGCCCGTCATCACGCGCGATAACGTAACCATTCACGTCGACTCCGTGGTCTACTGGCAAATAACGGATCCCATCAAAGCCGTTTACGAAATCAACGATCTAGTCGGCGGCATCGTCCAGTTGACGATCACCGGCATGCGCGCGGTCATGGGCGAGATGGACCTGGACCACACGCTCTCGCAACGCGATCAGATCAACGCCAAACTGCGTGTGATCCTCGACGAAGCGACTGACAAGTGGGGCGTGAAAGTCACGCGCGTCGACGTGAAGAACATCAACCCGCCGGAAGACGTGCGCATTACGATGGAGAAGCAGATGACTGCCGAGCGCAACCGTCGCGCGCTGGTGTTGCAAGCAGAAGGCGATCGCCAGGCGGCAATCACGCGTGCCGAGGGTGAGAAGCAGGCCGCGGTCACGCGGGCGGAGGGTGAAAAGCAGTCGGCGATTTTAGCGGCCGAAGGCGCGGCCCAGGCGCGGTTGCGAAACGCGGAAGCGGAGATGGAAGCGCTCAATCGCATTGCGCAGGCCATTCCGGCCGGCGATCCGAGTCAATACTTGATCACGGTGCGCTACATCGAGAGTTTGCGCGACATGACCCGCACGAACAATTCGAAAGTGATCTTCATGCCGATCGAAACTTCGGCGATGCTGTCGAGCGTCGGCGCGATCAAGGAAGTGCTGTCGCAGACAGGCGAGCAAGGTGGCGACAAGGAGATACCGCCACCACCGCGTCCTCGCGAGTTGCCGCGGTAATTAAATAAGTTCGTGTTTTGAGATCGCGGTATACCGCGATCCTTTCGGGCTCATCTCGCTGCGAAACAACACGAACTCACGTACCGGGACCTCAATCAAACTAAACTTCGTTTGAATATGAGCTTCGGCGAGTTGTCGAGCGTCCTCCGGCCTGCGCAGACGAGCAATGGTGAGGTGTGGTCGAAACCCGCGATCGTCTTTCGGAAAACCCTCGCGCTCGAATTCTTCTTCCAGTCGCTGTTGCAAATCTGACAAGTGGCCGGACGAATCTTCAACTCCGATCCACAGCACCTGCGGTCGACTGCGCCTCGGAAACACTCCTGTGCCGCCGATTCTGATCTGAAACGATGAGAACTCCTTAGCTACCCGCGAAGCCGCAGCGGAAATCTCTGACAGGCTTTGCGTAGGGACGTTTCCGAAGAATTTCAATGTGAGGTGAACGTTCTCCGGCCGGCTCCAACTGGCACTCGCTTCCGAAACCGCTTCACGCAAGCGACTCGCGTGGTCCTGCAATTGCGCGCGCACGCTGTCGGGCAGTTCGACAGCACAGAAAGTGCGCCATGTTGAAAGGGACGGGGAGACAGGGAGATGCGGCGGAGGGGGGAGTTCTCCGTCTCTCCGCTTCGCCCTGTCCCCGTTTCTCTTTGCCTTGTCCCCGCTTCCCTTAGCTATACTCCCGCTCCCCTTCGACCTAACCGCGCTTCGTTGCTTCATTTGGCCGGTTCCAACACCACCGTCGCCTTCGTTGCCTTCGCAATCGCCGCAGTGGTGAAAGGAAACTCGCGCGGAGTCACGGCACGCCAGTCCGCAAGTTGGTCCGTCCAGTGTGGACTCTTGTTCAGACCCGATTCGCCGAGCGCGATGCCCATCTGCGTTTTGTCCCAGTCACCGGGATCCGCGATCAACCGCATCGAAACGGCAGCGCCGACATTGACCGTCGCCCCGACTAGTCCGCCGGTTCCATTCTGCGGAAACGGCGGCACCGTGAACTGCACCCCGATGAGCGGGGCCGCTGAAAGCGGATGCGGAAAACGCGCCTTCACCAAATCGCCCCAGATCCACTTCGACTCGTCCGCGCCCAGGTTCCTTGTCAGTGTCTGCCGCGCCTCTTCATACGTCGCGCGTAATAGATCGGCATAGGTTGGGTATTCTTTCGGCAGCCACTCGGATGGTTGTTCCTTGATGATGCGATCGAGAGTGGTGTCGAAGTTGCTCCATTGATAACTCTTCACCAGATCCGGACCAAGCGCGCCCGTCAGGATTTTCGATCTGAACGCCAAACGCATCTGGCCCACGATCGGCGCCACAGTCGATTCGGCGTTTACTCTTCCGTCCCACTTTTCAAACGCATCGAGAGTCGCGCGCAGCCTTTCGTCTGCGGGCGTTAACTTTGGCCGCAGAGTTTTGACTGCCTCCTGCGCGAACAGCGAACCGGCAATCGAGTAGACGTCGCCGATGATCCGGCGAAAGTCGTCCGCGGTGTGTTTTGGTTTTTCATTCAGCAGGTCAAGTATGCGCCGGGCGCGATAAGGTTGCGCCCACGAGTGCGTGAGATGGTACGGGTAGTCAGTGCCCACTATGCGTTGATTGGCAGTCACGATCATGCCGGACGCCGGATCGTAAACGTTTGGCAGCTTTGCGATCGGTATGTAATCGACCCACTCGCCGGCGTCTGTCGAACCGTCGTAAGGCAAACTGCCATCGCCCGATTTACGAATCGGGACGATGCCCGTAGCGTGATAGCCGATGTGACCGTTGACGTCGGCATAAACGGCGTTTTGCGTCGGCGCGACGAAAGATTGCAGCGCCGTCTTGAACTCATCCCAGTTTCGCGCACGGTTCAGCGCGTAATTGAGATCGCCCGTGAGGCGTTTGGGGTCGAACGCGGTCCATTGAAGTGCGTAACGCTTGCCGTCAGCTTCGAAAATGATTGGTCCATGACGCGTCACGGTGACTTCATGGGTAACGACGTCTTGTTCCGGACTGGCCAGTCCTTTTCTGACCTTGATCTCTTCACGACGAATCACTGCATCTTGCCAGCCGGCGAGGGTCTGATAGCGTTTTGGATTCGCCGGATCAAACTTCTCGACATAAAGATCCTGCACGTCTGGTCCAACATTAGTGAAGCCCCACGCGATGTGTTCGTTGTGTCCGATGATCACGCCGGGCAGTCCGGCTGACGAAACACCGGCAACGCGAATGCCGGGTGCGCTGAGATGGACCATGTGCCAGATCGACGGCGCACTCGGGCGCAGGTGCGGATCGTTTGCGAGCAGCGGTTTGCCGGAGACTGTGCGTTTGCCGCTGATGACCCAGTTATTACTCGCAGCCAGCTCCTCGGCGCAGAGTCCGACACGGGCCAGCGCCTCGGCGGCGATCGAGGCGTTGTGAGCGAGCGCTTTTACTGCGTCAGACGAAAGCGGCTCGTGGATGATTGCGCGTGCGCCCGTCGTCCGCGCGGGAGTTGCTTTGCCCGGAACGTCCTTGCCCACCACCAACACGTCCAGTGGCGATATCACGGGCATCACTGCCTCCTGCTTGTTAGGAGGCAGTGAAGTAAGGCGTTGACGCATCAGATCGAGTCGCCACGTATCTGAAAGTGCTTCGAAGAACAGCTTCACGACTGAGAGGGAGTCCTGCGGCGTCCACGGGCGGAACTCAAAATTCAGTATCTGAAACTCGGGGGGACGCGCCTTCGGATCGAGCGACGACGCGTACGCGTTGACGCCGCGAGCATAAGCTTCGAGCAGCGTGCGCGATCGGGGTGACAGGTTGGCGTATTCGGCGTCGGCAGCCTGAATGAAACCGTACGTGCGATGGAGTTTGTCCTGGTCCACAACGGCGTTGTTTGGTCCGGCGCCAAGCATCTCGGCGAGTTCACCGCGCGCGGTGCGACGGAAAAGATCCATTTGCCACAATCGATCGGCGGCCGTCGCATAACCTTGCCCGAAATAGAGATCCTCGTCGTTCTGTGCTTCGACGTAAGGAATACCGCGTTCGTCGCGTCTGATGGTCACGCGATCCTTGATTCCTTTAATTTGAGTTGTCTGCGGCTCCTGGAGGGGAAGGATTGTCGAAACACAGATGAAGAAAACGATTAGAATGGGTCGCATAGTGCGCGAATACTAGCACATTGACGCTGCATGGCGCCGCGACTTAGAATCGCGTCCCGATGATTCGTTTCGCCTGTATCGTTGTCCTGCTTTGCGGCTCGCTTGCCAGCGCGCAGCAACGGCCGCTGCTCACCGAAGACGTCGACATCATCGCGCCCGGCACGATCCGCATCGAAGCGGGTATCGACTTCATGCAGAGCGCGAAATACTCCGTTTCCGGCCTCAACGGCGATCTGACGCGCGTCGGCGTGATCGGAATCAATTTCGGTATGGGTCCGAACGTCGAGTTTCAGATCGAAGGAGTCGCGCAAAACTACCTGAGCATCAATTCGCGCGGCCCGTCAGCGATTCCGCTCGAACTTCTTCCGGGTGCGAATTCGACAAATGACACGGGTGATTTCACTCTCGCGGCAAAGTTCAAGCTACGCAACGAAACGCGGCGTGGTCCATCACTCGGATTTCGGTTCGGCGTACAACTGCCAAACTCAAGTCAGGCCCGTGGCATCGGACTGAACCAGACCAACGCTTTCGGATCGATTCTTGTCGGGAAGAAGTTTGGTAACGACGGCCGTTTCAATACTTTCGGGAATCTCGGACTGGCGATTCTTACCGCGCCGACCGAGCTCTTTTCCCAGAACGACGTGATCACCTACGGGCTTGCCGGAATCTTTCGCATCAACAACCAGTTCAGCCTTGCGGGCGAGGTCAACGGCCGAGCCAACACGCGTCCGGGTAATGGTCCACTCGGCACGGAGTCGATGTCCGAAGCGCGGCTAGGCATGCAGATTCGGGCCTCCGGATTACGTTTCGATTTCGCGGGCATCAAGGGTCTCACCAGCTTCAGTCCAAATTCGGGATTTACGGTTGGCGTTACTTACGACACACCGGCTGTCTTCGCCCCCGTCAAGTAACCAGGAATGTATGGTACTGGTTCACTTTGAACTCCCACAAATAAGAACAAGTCAGGAAGGGCAAGCGCCCGCTTGGTTGCACGGCAGCGGCGATGTTGCCCCTTTGGGACTTATTCTTGCTAGGGTGATTCTTTCAAACTGAACCACTAACTGGAATTATATGGTTGACTGGTTATGGCGGGTGGCACAATGGCTGGAAGTAAACGTCATTGGTATGCCTTTGTACATCGCGGCGCCCGCGATGGTGATCATCGGCGCGCTCGATTCGTCTCTCCTTTCGCTGCCTGAAATCAACGACTATCTCGTCGTTGGACGTTGTTACAAATATCCGACTGCCGCATTTTACTTCCCACTGTTCGCCGCCGCCGGATCGGTTCTCGGCTGCAATCTGCTTTACTCGATCGTCCGGCGTGGCGGGCAAGCGGTGCTGCGCAAGCGCTTCAAAATGCACCAGATCAGGCGCGTCGAAAGAGCATACGAACGGTTTGGATTTCTGGCGATTGGTATTCCGGCGATACTGCCGCCGCCGTTGCCGTTCAAGATATTTGTCGCGACTGCCGGAGCGCTCGAGTATCCGCGTTGGAAGTTTCTCTTGACGGTAATGATCGCGCGTTCGTTCCGTTACTACGTAGAAGGCATACTGGCGGTGTTCTACGGCCGAAGAGTGCTGCTCTTTTTGAAAGATAACGGATTGATGATCGTGAGCATCGCCGGATCGCTAGTGCTTGTCGCAGTCATCATATATCTGATAGTTAATCGTCGTAATCGAAATTCCGCGCGAGCGGCGAATGATGAGAGCGCCGTCGAAGAACCCGTTGACTCCGAAAGGGTCGCTGATTGAAATCTTTTCTTAGCCCCGTAACAAAAGGCCTCACCCGTTTGTCCGAATACCTGATCACATTCGGCGCGTTTGGCCTGTTCGCCGTCGCTTTGCTCGATTCGTCGTTTGTGCCGCTGCCGAGCAGTGCCGACGCGTTGATGCTTTTGTTGTCGACGGCGCATCCGCGGTGGATGGTGCTCTATGCGTTCATGGCAACGGCGGGTTCGGCGCTCGGTTGCTGGATCCTTTACATGGTTTCACGGCGTGCGGGGGCGCGCGCGTTGCGCCGGTTCTCGGAAGCAAAACAGAAACGAGTGAAGGATCTAATCGATCGTTACGACATGGCCGCGGTGCTGGTCGCGACCTTGTTGCCGCCGCCCTTTCCGTTCAAGTTGTTCGTGGTGACTGCGGGCGTGTTTCGCTTCAGTCTGGTACGTTTCATGATCGCGATCGTGGTTGGGCGCGCTTTTCGTTTTCTATTGGAAGGGTATTTTGCGGTGCGTTACGGCGACGAGGCGAAGGAGATTCTCGCTCGTTATTATCCGTGGATCGGACTGGGACTGGCGCTGGCTGTTTTGATCTGGGTGTCTTCGATGTCATTCAGAAAACACAGATCGGCGAGATCTTTGACGCCGTGAACTTTTTCGAGTTTCGGCAGCAGTTGGATAAAGATTTCGGCGGTGGCGAGCGCGTCGCAGCCAGCGCGATGTCTGCTGACGATCGGAATCGAGAAGTGGTCCGCGATTGTGTCGAGCCGGTGGTTGAGCAGTTCCGGCAACACGCGGCGCGAAAGTTTCACGGTGCAGACGTGCGGGTTCACCATGCGGTGACCGGGATAGACGCGTGAGATTTCGTGATTGAGAAAGTTAGTGTCGAAGTTCGAATTGTGCGCGATGAGAACCGAATCGCTGACGAAGTCGAGCCACTGCGGCACGAGCTCTGCAAAGACAGGTGCCCGTTTCACCATCTCGTTTGAAATGCCGGTGAGCGACGCCACGAATCGAGGAATCGGGATTTCCGGATTGACGAGTGACTGAAACTTTTCGACTATGCGTCCGTCGCGAATTCGATACGCACCGAGTTCGATCAATCGATTCGGCGGTGTCTTTGCTCCCGTCGCCTCGACGTCGACTACCACGAAATCCAGGTCCTTCAACAGGCGCGACTGGCGATCGTCTTCCAGCAGTTCTACTGTGTGGTTCTCGATTTTGAAACGACGATCGTTGCGGATGAGATCGGCGACGAGTAGACCAGCCAGTTCGTCGTCGACGTGAGACAGTTTGAAGACGGCGTCAACAATCTCGGTGGCGGCGGCGCGTCCGCCGGAGCCGGTGAGAAGATCGATTGTGTCCTGAACGAGCGTCGAGTCAGAAACTAGATTGGGATAAGGCGGCATTCGGGCTCGGATTGTAGCACGCCAACCCCCCTGCGAGGTGAGGAATTGAACGCGGAAGACGTGATTAATCAATTCAAAGAGACCGGGGCGCTGCTCGAAGGTCATTTCCAACTGTCGAGTGGCCTGCACAGCACGGTCTATCTTCAATGTGCGCTGGTGCTTCAGTTTCCGGACAAAGCGGCCCGGTTTGGTGAAGCGATCGCGCGGCAGTTTGCCGGGCAGGGAATCGAGCTCGTTGCGTCGCCTGCGATTGGCGGGATCGTGATCGGGCACGAGGTGGCCCGTGCGTTGGGAGCGCGGTTTATTTGGACCGAACGCGACGCGGGGCAGATGACGTTGCGGCGCGGGTTCACGGTTTCGCCGGGCGAGAAGACTTTAGTTGTTGAAGATGTGATCACGACCGGTGGCTCGACGCGCGAGACGATCAACGCGCTGGTAGCGGCTGGAGCGAACGTTGTTGCCGCGGCGTCGATTATTGATCGGTCCGCCGGGGTTGCGGACGTGGGCGTGCCGCGGACGACGCTGGCGTCGTTGAAAGTTGCGTCAGTGGAGGCCGCGAATTGTGATGCGTGCAGACTGGGAGAGCCGGCGGTGAAGCCCGGAAGCCGCGCCAAGACTTAAACTATGAATTACAAGTTGCTCTTACAGTATGACGGCACGGATTTTCACGGGTGGCAGATTCAGGAAAAGCTGAGAACGGTGCAAGGGGAGTTGACGAGTGCGCTTAGTTTAATCGACGGGCGAAACGTCAACGTTCATGGTTCAGGCCGCACAGATGCGGGTGTTCATGCGGAAGGGCAGATCGCGAGTGTCGAGATTCAACGCGACATCACGCCGGACAAGTTGCGGTCGGCGATCAATGCGAATGTCGGGAAAGACCTGCGGGTGCTGAACGTCGAGATAGTCGATCCGGAGTTTCACGCTCGTTATTCAGCGGTTGAAAAGACTTACGTTTATCGGATCGTGAACGCGCCGGTCGTGTCGCCGTTCTGGTCCCGGTTTGTGCACCAGGAAGCACGCACACTCGATCTCGATCGCATGCGCGCGGCGGCGCAGTTATTCTTAGGCCGTCACGACTGGACCGCCTTTTCGGCAGCTCAATCGGACGTTGAGGATCGCGTGCGAACGATCACCCGACTTGATGTCGATGAGATTTACGACACTCGCGCCGCCGCACCGATTATCGAGATCCGTGTCACCGCCGATGGGTTTCTTCGCTACATGGTCCGAACCATAGCCGGAACACTCATGTCCGTTGCGCGCAACGAACTCGATACTGAGACGGTCCACGAAGCAATCGAAACGGGTTGCCGTCCGCTCTCCGCCACGACTGCCCCCGCCAACGGTCTAACATTGGTTTCCGTGCGATATTCGTAATCACGATTGACAGCTATACACTTACAGACAAGAATGACGGCGCAACAATATGCTTGCTGATTTCACAGGAGTGATACAGAAGGGAACGCGCGATGAGGCGCTGCTGGCTGCCGTGGCCT
>CBFGMX010000007.1:0-70185 GCA_965649955.1 uncultured bacterium | reverse complement strand
AGTTCCGGTAACAACTGCTGAAACTCTTTGTCATCACGCAGCGACTCGAACGCACTGTCTGTCTTCGCCCAGTGGCCTACTGTTCTGAAGCCACTTTCGAAAGCGCGCCGCAGCAATACCATCGCCGAGCGGTTCTCGCCGAGCAACGCATAAGCGCAGGCGCAGTTATAAACCGCCAGACCGTCGTTCGGTTCCAGCTCCAGCGCCCGCCTCAACGTGGCATTCGCCTCTTCCCTGCTCCCGAAACGCGCATAGGCCTCGGCCAGACGGCTCATCACGATGATGTCGTCGAGACTGGCCTCGAGTTTCCGCGACGTGATCTCGATGACTTTCAAAGCCGCCTTGTTGGCAGATTCGATGTTGCCCAGCTTTCGGTGCACACCCGCAAGGTAACGCCAGGCGTCTTCGTCGTAAGGTTTCAACTTCGCGGCGCGACGGTAATGTTTCAACGCGCCTTCGAGATCGTTCGATAGCTCCGCGATCATTCCCAGCCGGAGATAGCCCGGGTAAAACTCGGAGTTGTCTTTAAGGATCGTCTCGATCGTGCGCTGCGACTCGGCGAAGCGGCGGTGATGAAAGTAGACCATCGCGATGCCAAACTGCGCGTCCAGACACGTCGGATCCACCGCCAGCGCCTTCTGGTTCATCTCGATTGCTTTGCTCAACCAAATCGAGTTGCCGTCGTACCACTCGTACATGCACGAGTACGCCTCGGCGAGTGCCGCGTATGACGACGCGAAGTTCGGATCGATCGCGACGGCATTTTCGAACATCCCGATCGCGTTCTCGGTGTTTCGTCTGCCTTTCAGGTACAGCAGTTCGCGGCCGCGCATGAAGAAATCGTAGGCGCGCAGATCGTCGGTGGGTTTCTGTGTCAGCAGTTGCCGCTCAGAATCGGTGAGTGAGATCTTCAAAGCGTCGACGATCTTCTGTGAAACTTCGTTTTGCAGGTCAAAAATGTCTTCGACGAGTCGATCGAAACGCTCGGCCCACAGATGGTAACCGTCACGCACGTTGATCAACTGCGCGTTAATGCGAATGCGATTGCCCGCTGTTCGCACACTTCCTTCGAGAATGTAGTTGACGCGCAACGCTTCACCCACCTGCCGGGTGTTCACTTCTTTCTTGCGGAACGGAAACACGTCCGCACGAGAAACGACTTTCAGTTCTTTAATCTTCGAAAGGTCGGTGATGATGTCCTCGGTAATGCCGGCGCAGAAGTAATCGCTCTCGTCGCCCGGATTCATGCTTTCGAAGTATAGGACGGCGATCGACTTCTCCGGCACCGCGGCAACTTCGTTCGATATCATTCCGCTCGACGACGACGTTGAAAGCCTCTGCGACTGCGTTTCGACGACGCGTTTCAGATCTTTAAGATCGGCAAGCAGATCTTTGACCGTTTGATAGCGCTCGTCGCGATCTTTACGCAGAGCGCGCGCGACGATGCGGTCGTAGTCGCGGGGGCCTTCCGGCAAATGTGCCAGGAGCGAATCAGGTTCACGACTCAGGATCCCCGACATCACGTCGACCGTTGTCGCCGCGTGAAACGGTTGCCGACCGGCGATCATCTCGTACAGCACACAGCCCAGGCTCCAGATGTCAGTGCGGGCGTCGACTTCGAGTCCACGTGCTTGTTCGGGAGACATGTATTGCGCCGTACCCATCACTACTCCGACCTCAGTCTTTAAGAAGTGCTGCGTCGGCGCCATTGAATCGGTTTCCGTCGACGTTTGACGGTCGGGAGTGAGTTTCGCGAGACCGAAATCCAGCACTTTCACAATGCCGTCGTGCCGCAACATGATGTTGTCCGGCTTGATGTCGCGATGAATGATTCCCACGCTGTGCGTCGCGCAAAGCGCGCTGGCGATCTGGATGCCTATGTCGAGCGCCTCGCGCGGTTCGAGAGACCCCATTCTGATGCGGTCGCGAAGCGTGTAACCGTCAACGAATTCCGTGGCGATGAAGTGTTCCGAATCGATTTCGTCGATTTCGTAGATGGTGAGAATGTTCGGGTGATTGAGTGCCGAGGCTGCCCTGGCTTCCTGCACGAACCGCCGTACTCGATCGCTGGAAGCGGAGGACGACGCGTCGACCATATCGGAGGGCAGTATTTTCAGTGCAACTTTGCGATCGAGTTTTGTGTCGTTGGCGAGATAAACCTCACCCATGCCGCCCGCGCCGAGTTGGGAGCAAATCTCATAGCGGCCAATTGTTTTACGCGTGGGAAACGACAAAGCACAATCCGAGGGAGCACATCGAGGTTCCAACAAAGGCCGCATTGTAGATTAGATCGCCGCCGCCGCGCTAGGTAAAGTGAAGCAGGCGATATCGTTATTTCTCAATAATCTGTGTTGTTCGAGTGCAACGCGGCGCAGTTGAACCTTCGGCCCGGGTTGTAGATAATGGCGCGCGCGCCCAGTGAACTGCATTCTGACGAGCGCGTAGCCTCGTTACACTGCTCTGAACTCGCCGGGTTAAAAGTTGAACTCCCCGCACCTGAGAAAACATTGTCACGAGTCACGTGGCGGGTTTTTCAGCAGCCTGTCAAGGGACAAAAACAAGACTCAGATTATGAACGCTGGAACAAAATCTGGATGCCTGCTTGCGATTCTGATGCTGCTTCTCTCTTTCAGCGTGGCAGCCGCGCAGGTGCAGGAGCCGTCTGGCAAGGCCGCCGATCTGTTGCGTACCGCTCTTGAGTTATATCAGCAAGGAAAAATCGACGAAGCATTCACGAAGTGTAAACAGTCTATCGCACTGCATCCGAAGGAGTATCGCGCGCACGTACTGCTTGGTTACATTTACGGCGCGCAACAGAAGTTGGACCTCGCGTCGGCGTCGTTTGCCCATGCAATCAAACTCGAGCCCACAGACAAGGAAGTCTATCTTCTTAAAGCGCAAGTGGATTTCTTCCGCAACAAGCAGGTCGAAGCTTTAGCGGCGGCACAAAAGGCAGTTGCGCTCGATCCAAAATACGCGGAAGCGCAGTTGATGGTCGGCGCACTGCTAAAGACCGAACCGAAGCGCCGCGCTGAGGCGATCAAGGCATTGCGAACGGCTATCGATATCAATCCCCAACTCGTGGCCGCGTACGACGACCTCGGCGACATTCTCAAAGACGCGAAGCAGATCAAAGAGGCGGAGGTAGTGTATCGGCAGGGCATGTTGGCGGATCCGAAACGCATGGCTGGCCGCTTTGCTCTCGGACGTATGCTGGTAGAACAAGGCCGGCTCAAAGAGGCTCGTGAACTCTGGGACGGCAGGACTTCAGACGAAGATCGCACGATGCCGTCGTTTATCGCCGTACTCACGCGTGCCGAGAATCTGAAGCGCGCCAAAGAAGCAATCGTCGCGAACCCGAACGATCCTGACGCCCTGATCGACATGGGACTCGCGGTGATGGACGGCGACTCCTGGGTGATCGACGATCGCCAGGAACGCGCGATCGTCCTGTTCAAAAAAGCCCTTGTCGAAAAGCCCGACTACCCGCGCGCCCAACACGCAATCGTCAAGGCCTATATCGAACTCGCCGGCTTTGACGCATCGCTGAACAAAACCGTAGACATCGAACTCGCCAAACTGCGCAAACTCGATCCCAAACTAGCCGCGGAAATGGACCAGTACCGTAAGAAATACGGAGGCGGCATCGTCACCGAGATCAAGCCATAGCGCATTGACTTTCCCGCCGCACGTTAGTAAAAGTTTCCCACTTTTCGTCAATCGAATCAGCCAAATCCAACCAGGAGAACTGCAATGAAATCTCTGCTGACCGCTTCCCTTCTCGTCGTCGTTTTAGGCGGCGTGGCGTTTGCCCAAACAACAGTCGAATGGAGCCCGGAGTTGCAGGTGAAACTCAAGACCGCAGGAACGCCGCGCGTTTCTCCTGACGGCAAACGAATTGTTTACACGGTTACGGATGCGGTGATGACTTCCGAAAAGAGCGAGTTTGTGACTCAGATCTGGATGGCGACGATTGACGGCAAGACAAAACCAAACGGCGCTCAATCCGATCTTCCCCGCAGTGTTCAACTCACCTTCGGTGACAAATCTTCAAACAACCCCAAGTGGTCGCCCGACGGTAATTGGATCGCGTTTACGTCCAACCGCAAGGACAACAAAAACAACATCTATCTCCTGAATCTCAACGGCGGCGAGGCAGAGCCACTTACGGACGTCAAAAGCAATGTCACAAACTTTGCGTGGTCCCCAGACGGCCGCTCGATCGCCTTTCGCATGGCCGACGCAAAAACGGAAGAAGAAGAGAACAACGACAAGGCTAAGAACGACTTTCGCTGGGTTGACGAAAACCTCAAGATGTCGCGCTTGTACGTCATCTCATTACAGAAGGACGCAAACGGCAAACGCGAACCGCGCAAACTCACCACCGGAAACTACAACGTCGACGAATTCGACTGGTCCGCCGATGGAGCGCGCATAGTATTTGCTCATACGAAGTCACCGATCGCCAACGATTGGCCCACTTCGGACGTGTCGATCGTCGACGTCGCAACCGGAAAAGTTACGGCGCTGGCGAACACACCCGCCGCCGAGAGTTCACCTGTTTTCTCGCCCGACGGAAAATCGATCGCCGTACTCGTGAGCGACAACCCGCCGCGCTGGGCGCAAAGCGTTATCATTCAGATCTTCCCCGCAGGCGGTGGCGCGCCGAAGAACGTGGCTGCTTCGTACGACGGCCAGCCCGGCATCGCAGGCTGGTCCGCCGATAGCCAGCGTATTTACTTCGCCGAACCAAAAGGAACGGGAACGCAACTCTACGTACTCGACGTAGCCGCAAACCGCATCGAGGAGATTAAGGCCACTCCCGCCGTTTACGGCGCGATGAGTCTGAATCGATCCGGAACCACCTTCGGCTTCGTTCGACAAACGTCCGACACGCCGGGCGACGTCTTCGTCGCTTCCGTGACCGACTTCGCGCCGGTTCAGATCAGTCGCATCAACGCCAACGTGAAACTACCG
Source organism: uncultured bacterium (assembly GCA_965649955.1). Taxonomy (GTDB): domain Bacteria; phylum Acidobacteriota; class Blastocatellia; order Pyrinomonadales; family Pyrinomonadaceae; genus PSRF01. The sequence goes on along the minus strand of CBFGMX010000007.1, from coordinate 65,208 downwards.
GCGGTGGGCCGCACCGAAGTAGTTCGCTGGAAATCGAAAGACGGCAAAGAGATCGAGGGCCTGCTGACTTATCCGGCCGGTTATCAGGCCGGCCAGCGCGTACCCTTGATACTCAACGTTCACGGTGGACCAGCAGGCGTGTTCCAGCAAACGTTCCTCGGCGGTCGCGGGGCTTACCCGCTCGCCACTTTCGCTTCTCGCGGGTACGCGATCCTGCGGCCGAACCCGCGCGGATCCAGCGGTTACGGTACTGAATTCCGCCGAGCGAATATGAAGGATTGGGGCATGGGCGACTATCAGGACTTGATGACCGGCGTCGATCACGTCATAGCGATGGGCGTCGCAGATCCGAATCGATTAGGCGTTATGGGCTGGAGTTACGGCGGGTTTATGACGTCATGGATCGTCACTCAGACGAAGCGGTTCAAAGCCGCGTCGGCAGGCGCGCCCGTGACGAACCTGATGAGCTTCAACGGCACCGCCGATATTCCGTCGTTTGTGCCTGACTACTTTGGTGGTCAATCGTGGGACGCCATCGACGTCTATCAAAAGCATTCGCCGATGTTCAATGTGAAAGGCGTGAGCACGCCGACGATGATCCAGCACGGCGAAGCTGACGTCCGGGTGCCGATCTCGCAGGGTTATGAGTTTTACAACGCACTTAAGGCGCAGGGCGTGCCGGCGCGGATGCTCGTGCTGCCGCGCCAGCCGCATGGTCCAAACGAACCGAAGATGCAGATCGCGGCGATGAAGTCGAATCTTGAATGGTTTGAAAAATATATCGGTTCGAAGGCGGAAACTTCGCGCAACTGAGAACGAGTCTATCCGGGACGGACGCCCTTCGGCTGTTAGCGGATGTTTCTTGCATCGCATAAACTCGAACAGTGGCGGGCAAGGTTCGTATCGGGACGTCGGGTTGGCACTACAAGCACTGGTTAGGTGTGTTCTATCCTGCCGGCACGCGCGCCTCTGAGATGTTTCAGTTCTATTCCCGTCACTTCGACACCGTCGAGATCAACAACAGCTTTTACCGGCTCCCCACCGCGACCACGTTCGACAACTGGAGAGAATCATCGCCGCGCGATTTCTGTTACGCCGTAAAAGGCAGCCGCTTCATTACACACATGAAGAAGCTTAAAGATCCAAAAACTTCCTCGGCGAAGTTCTTTGTTGTCGCCGAGAGATTGGGTGGGAAGCTCGGTCCGATTCTCTTTCAACTTCCGCCGCGCTGGAAAGTAAACGCCGAACGACTCGAAGAGTTTCTGCGCACGTTACCGCGCGAACATCAGTATGCCATTGAGGTCCGCGACGAGTCGTGGCTCATGTCCGGTGTTTATGATCTCTTGCGCAAATACAACGTGGCGTTCTGTATTCACGACTTTGCAGACATGAAAGTGCCGCGCGAGATCACCGCCAACTTCACCTACATTCGTTTTCATGGCCCGACGAGCGCGAAATACTGGGGCTCGTATCCGGACCGCGAACTTCGCGCCTGGGCCGATCAGATCAAACACTGGCGCCGTAATCTCTCTTCGATCTACGCGTACTTCAACAACGACCCTGAAGGCGCAGCAATCAAAAACGCCTTGACGCTGAAACAGCTCGTCAAAAGCTGACGTCGATCTAGTATTGGATCAGGCTGCCTTCGCGTTTCGCGCGACGGACGGCGCGAGAGAAGATCCAAATCGATAGTGGTAGGAGTACTGCCAGGAACGTAAGGAGCGTGATGATTGGACCACGTGCTTCGTCCAATCCGTTGTTTTCGATCAACACTCCTCGGATTGCCGACAGACCGTAAGTGGCGGGAAGGAGTTTTGAGATCTTCTGCATGGTTTCCGGCAGCAACTGCGGCGGGAAAAAGACGCCGGAAAACACCGCCGTGCCCGTACCCAACAACACCGCTACCGGGTCAGCTTTCTTGAAGACCATCGCAAAACTAGCCGACAGGATTCCCAGCGACGCGAACACCATCGTCGTCAGGATCAGGATCAAAAATGCGAGCAGATAACTGCCCTGGTACGTGACGCCAAAGAAAAGCGCGCCGAAGATCAGGTAAAGCAAGGAGTAGAACGTTGCGGCGATAAAATCGAGCGCGGAACTCGCAACGATCAGTCCCGGAACGCTGATCGGCGTCATCAACACGCTCTCGAGTGTCCCCTGCAATTGCTCCGAGCGGATCGCGTTTGCGAGACTGGAGAAGTTGGTCATGAAGTAGTTTAAGACCGCGAGTCCGGTGATCCACGCGGCCAGTGGATCACGCCAGTTGCTGAACAGTTCGGCTCTACCGAGAAAGATTCGCGAAACGTAGTAGAAGATCGTGACGACGATCAGGATCGTCAGGACGCGCACAAAGAAAGCAACGCGGTAACTGATCGCCAACTGAAAATCGCGAATGGCGAAGGCCCTGATTTGGCCCAACAATGCAAGAAAACGTTTCATGATTGACCGTTACGGCTCAGCTTCTCCTCTCGCTCGTACGCTTCAAGTACTTCCAGCAGCGAGGCGCGCGTAGTTTCACACGAAACGACGCGCGTTCCGTTCGCCAGGATCGCGCGCAGCCCGCGATCGAGCCGGTCGTCGCCGACTTCCCGCGAGAACGTCACTACCGTGCGTGGCCCATCCTGCGACACTTCGGCGTCTTGCAGCGCCGGCGCCAACGCGTTTACGGCGCGTTCGATAGACATGCCGTCAAGAACCAGTCGCACGCGTTCGCGAGGTTTGTGAAGGGTACGGATGCGATCCGGACTATCGAGTTCACGAATGCGGCCATGACTGATGATGGCAATACGCTGGCACAGCTCTTCGATCTCGTTGAGGTTGTGCGACGTGAGCAGGATCGTGACCGGCGGATCGCCCGCCGCGAGTAAGCCGATAAAGGACCGCATGCGCGCGGCCGCGAGCGGATCGAGAGACCGTGTTGGTTCGTCAAGCAGCAGAATCGGCGGGTTGTTGAGCAACGCGCGCGCGATTGCCATCCGCTGTTTGTTTCCGGTTGAGAGTTCACCAAATCGCTGGCGCCGCGAGTTTTCGAGGTCGAGCTGCGCCAACAGCTCGGCGATCCGTGCTTGCGCCCTTCGGTTGGGGATGCTGTACAGACGGGCAAAGAACATCAGGTTCTGTTCGACCGTGAGACGCCAGTAGAAGCTTCGTTCTTCCGCCGCGGCCAGACCGATCATTCTGCGCAGTGCGGCGGATTGTTCGACACTGTCGAACCCTTTCACCGTGACGGTGCCGGTTGATGGTTGGACCAACGTGGCGACGATCTTCGTCAACGTAGTTTTGCCCGCGCCGTTTGGTCCAATGAGACCGAAGATCTCGCCTTCGTTTACGTCGAAGGAGACGTCGCGCAAGGCCTGAACCGTTTGCTTTCGCGGAGCACCACCCAGCAACGTGCGAAGCTCAAACGGCCCCGGATACGTCTTGCTCAGGTTTCTAATTGCGATTGCGACCGGCATTGTGCTCATGATTCGTGAAGCGCGGAATACGAAACCACACGGTTACGCGCCCGCACATTGTAGCGGAATCCGGGCATGGAAACCCGACACAGCCCCGGCGACGGTTGGAACGCACGCAGAGCGGAGGTCAGAAGAGCGTCTGACCGCTATTAATTTCTTTGCGTCTTGATAGCGGGGGAAGATGTCTCTCGCAAAGGTACAAAGACGCAAGGCGCAAAGCGTCTAACGGTTCGCTTTGCGCCTTTGCGCGACAAACAATCTTCCCCTAGCGTCGGCACACAGTCTTCTTCGTACACAGCCTCGCAAAAGAAGCAAAGGAAGGCGAAAGAGTCTCTTCGCTCAACCGATCTTTTTCAGCAGTTCTCTTTCGACCGTGACGTGGCCCTGGTAACTGATGGCCGTGAGCAGCATGAGCACCCGATCGCCATCCTCAACGTCGCGCTCGAAGATGCCAACCAGGTTTGCGAGCGGGCCATCGCGGATGACGACTTTGTCACCACGCTTCAGTTCTTCATTGAATTCGACAAGCCCGTCTTTCCCCACGCGCGACTTAATCAGCTCGATGATCTCGTCTTCCACCGGACTTGGACCATCGCCAAAGCCGACGACTTGACAAACCCCGCGAGTGAACCAAACCTTCCGCAACATGCGGCCCGCGTCGAAACGCGCAAACATGTAGCGGGGAAATAATGATCTTGTGAAATAAACCGGGCGTCCGGTGTAGGGGTTCGAACGCCGTTCTTTGTATTTCGGGGCAAACGTTTCAACGCCCCACGCATTCAGGTTTTCCGCGGCTCGCTCCTCCTGAAGCGCATGGGTTTGGAGCGCGTACCATTTCGGTGCCTCGGCAACAATAGGATTCATCTGACCATGACCCCCTAGTTTCAAAAAGTTTCCGCATGCGAAGTCGGCGACGAATTCGCAATTCGTTTTACGGCGAGTGGAGACTAGTTTTGATTTGCTTGTGGTTGTGAAAAGGCTGGGCACCAATCAACAGTAAAAAATCCCGGATGTCCGCACCCATGCTCGGATTGCGTTCTGAATGGGAGGCAGAAGCAATTCCGAATGCACACCGATGTCGGATGTGTGCAGCGACTGGACGCGCAGAGATTCACCTAAAAACGCCGGCGACTTGGGCCAAGGTGAACTCACGCAGCCTGTTTGAGCAGGCCTAAATGCAGGGGCGGGCTCCAAGAAGAGACACGTCCTCCTTTAGGGGTATAAAGGTTGTGCCTCCGCTGTGTTTCGGTTTAGAATGCGGGCTGTCTGGCGACGCATCCTTGGCCTACGGAAACGCAGCGGAGGATTCTGTTGTCAACGAAGCCCCTCGGTTACCTAGCATAACCGAGGGGCTTTCTGTTCACTTTTTTAGTTTGATCTCACACCGAACGCAGATGGTCCTGCACCACATGAGGTGTCAGAGTTGTGCGAACGACGTTCAAGACCATCATTCATTATTCCTCCCGGCTATACCGGTACAAGGGAGCTTGCCGCACAAGTTACTCCTCAGTCGTGCGATTGTCAATCCTCTTGCAATGCACGTTGCATGTGACTACAAACAGCTTTTAGTCAGCGTTTCGGAAACGCAAATTCGTACCCGGTGTTGGTAACATTTCGGTGATCTATTGTTGCTAATGCGATTGCACAATCCGGGTTCGCTTAGCTCTTTTCAACCCGAACCAACAGCCAGATTCCTTTTCTCTTAGTGCAGTATTGTGAGACACTGCGATTACCTATTGGCTTCATATTCGTCATGTTCTGTCCCTGGAACGAGCCGGCTGGTTGGGTCTCATAAGTCGTAAACAAATCGCGAAGTCTTGAACAGGTTGCGGTAGAGTTTGATGCTGAGGTTCATCTTTCTCCCACGCTTTGCCTCCAGAGCCGTAGCATTCGCGTTGTTAGCGGGGCTCTGCTGGTCCCTCTTTACGCCCAGCGCCTCCGAAGCCAGGTTCCAGCCGAAACCGCCCGCCCAGATCTCCAAGTGGACACCGTCAACAGATGGCGAAGACACTTTCGTTCTTTATCGAAACGAACGCGGCGAGACGACGTGCCGGCTTGCAACGAAGTCCGAGCGTGACCAAATCAACTCGCGTCAACTGGGCGGTCCCACGCGAGTGATCTATCCCGGAGCTCCACGCGAACGCGACAATGAGAATGCGGCAAAGTCGTTAGAATCGACGCCGGGTTTGAATCTTTTGCCGTCAGCGGGACTGCGCATCGTCCTGCATGGCACAACCCAACTCGAAAACACGCCGGTCGTCAAAAACGCCTTCATCATTGCAGCAAATCGTTGGGAAGCGATCGTGGCTACGCCGATCACCGTCGTCATCGACGTAGACTTTGGCACCACGTTCTTCGGCACAGAGTATCCGAGTCCGAGCATTCTCGGTGCGACCGGTTCGAATTCGCTCGTTGGACCGTTTTTAGATCTTCGCCAGCGCCTGATCAACGGTGCTTCGAACAGCAATGAAACGCAACTCTATAACGCATTGCCCCCGATCGAGCTGCCAACCGAAGTGAACGACGTCGTTAGCAGCGTAACCAGCGCTCGTGCAACTGCGGCGAATGCCCGCGCCCTCGGCATCATTCCCGATATCACCAACCCCGATTCACTCTCGCTCGGACAAGGCGACGCCGGCATCGGCTTCAACTCCGCCTTCAATTTTGATTTCGATCCTGAAAACGGTATCGGCCCAGATCTCACCGACTTCGACGCTGTCGCAACGCATGAAATTGGTCACGCACTCGGCTTTAGTTCGAACGCGGGCCGCACCGATACGTCGGCAGTTTCCGTTTGGGACGTTTACCGTTTCCGTCCGGCCCGCGCGAGTCTCGCCACGTTCGGCACCGCACCTCGCGTTCTGTCGATCGGAGGCGATCAACGTTTCTTCGGAAACCAGGTTACAACCTACGCCACTCTGGAACTCGACCTCTCGACCGGTGGTCCAAATCCAGGGCCGAACGACGGAGACGGAAGACAATCGAGTCACTGGCGAGACGACGCGCTCATCTCGACTCGCCAGTACATCGGAATCATGGACCCGACAATAGCGCGTGGCTTACGACGCACGATCAGCGAGAACGACATGCTGGCGCTCGACTTGTTCGGTTACACGATCGGTGGACCAGCCCTGGTGCGTCCGCCCAATGACAACTTTGCCAACGCCATCGCACTGACAACACCGTCAGGATCGATCAACGGCACGAATGCGAACGGCACACGCGAGGCGGGCGAGCCAATCCATGTTGGCTACATGGGTGATAAATCCATCTGGTATTCATGGACTGCGCCGATCAACGGACAGGCGACTTTCGACACCATCGGCAGTAATTTCGATACGACGCTTTCGGTCTATCTCGGATCCGCGGTCAATCTACTCGGCCATGTTGCATCGAACGACGACATCGTCGCCGCCGTAGACAAAGCCAGCCGCGTTCAGTTCAACGTCACGGCTGGACAAACCTACCGCATCGTCGTGGATGGGTGGAACAGTGAATTCGGAAACGTCACGCTAAACTGGATCTCGAGCGGCGTGGAGCCGACGCCCACACCAACGCCGTCGCCCACTCCGACTCCTTCTCCGTCACCAACGCCGACGCCACCGGCAGATCTCGGCATCGAATCCTTCGTCGCGACACCCGATCCCGTTTCGACGAGCCAATTCGTCAACTTCGTGCTTGCGGCACGCAATTTTGGACCAGGCCCCGCGCACTTCCCGCAGATCACTATCGGTCTTCCATCGGGAGTGAGCTTTGTCTCCTGCCTGCCGGGTTGCACTCACCCGGTTGTCAGCGACGGCGGAACGGCGCAGATTGTGTTCGACACCATCGCTGTTAACGCGCCGATCAACGTCTCGGTTACGGCCAGGGTCAATGCGGCGGCTGGAGCTACACTCACCGCAACAGCAAACCTCTCCAGTGGGGTTCCGGATCCGAATCTTGCAAACAACGGACGCGCTGCATCTGCTCGCGTAGTCGAATTGGTCCCGTTTACCGAAGCGAAAAAGATCGCGATCGATTCAGAGGGCCATCATGTGCTGGCCCTCCGCAGAGGCACGGTGTGGGCCTGGGGTCACAACTTCTATGGACAGCTCGGTGACGGAACGAATGTGAACCGAAGCACGCCGGTCCAGGTCGACGATCTTATGTCAGTGGTAGACATCAGCGCCGGCAACAACTTTTCCGTGGCCCTGAAAGCCGACGGCACAGTTTGGACCTGGGGCAACAATGATTTTGGTAGATTGGGAATCGGGACGACGACGCCCGCTACGGTCAACCGTCCGGTGAAGGTTGTTGGTCTATCTTCGATTACCGCGATCGCTGCGGGCAGCTCTCACGTTTTAGCTCTGAGGTCGGATGGAACTGTGTGGGTGTGGGGCACAAATGGCAGTGGAGAATTGGGACTTGGCACTTCGGACTTTGGCGCACATCCGACTCCGGTTCAGTTGCCCGGGCTCACCGGTATCGTCGCGATCTATAACCGGGGCCAGGTGTGTTATTCGGTGAAGGCTGACGGGACGGTATTCGGTTGGGGCACCACTTTCAGCGGCAAACTCGGAAACGGTACATCGGGTACGCCGGCCGTAATGTCGCCGATAGAGCTGCCGGCCTTGAAAGGGATGATCGCTGCATCAACAGGTGTGCTCTCGACCGTTGTGCTCAAAGCGAACGGCAGCGTTCTTTCGTTTGGTAATAACTTCAGAGGGCAACTCGGGCGCGGGCAGACCGATCTCGGTCCATACCCTGAGCCGGCGCAGGTTCCAGCGCTGCTGGCAAAGTATGTTTCAAACGGAAGTTCGTTTGTGATTGTGACCGAGCAATCCGGCACGCTGAAGGCTTTTGGCCGCAACGAGGAGGGACAACTCGGCCTTGGCGTTCAGGACATCTTCGCGCACGCCAGCCCGCTGTCCGTTCCCGGGATTTCAGGTGTGTTTGCCGCTGTCGCCGGAAGCCAGGCGACGCTGGCGTTGATCGGTGATCCGGCCGTTGGCGGCACGATTCGTTCCTGGGGTAACAATACCAATGGTGAACTCGGTAATGGAGCGAATGGTGGTCAGAGTTTAACTCCAACGTTAGTCGTCGAAAACCGGACCGTCGCGCAGCCGATCTTCAGCGTGCCTGCCGGTACGATCCCGCCAACCCAGGTGCAGATTGCCTGTGGAACTCCAGGGAGCGTCATTCATTACACGACAAACGGTGCGGATCCGACTGAGAGCGATCCTGTCATCGCTCACGGCGGAACTGTTGCTGTGAACAATTCGATAACGTTGAAAGCGCGCGCTTTCAGATCAGGTTTCACGCCGAGTGCGATCAAGAGCGCAACGTACACGATCGGCACACCGCTCCCGCTTCAACTGTTGCTCGATCAAAGTGGCCCAGCGGTGGACCAGGCAGCGGCCCTCGACCTCTTGACCTTGCTCAGAGATCCGTTTCCGGTCGTCAGCGTAAACAACCTGCTCAACCTGACGACCGACAAGAACACGCGCGTGGTCGTTTTCGCGTCCAACTTGCAGTTAGTACCGGGTGAACCCGCTTCGGCGGTGGTTATTAGTCTCACCGGCAGCAACAGTCAAAACTACGACGTGCCCGCTGAAGACGTGCGGCCGGTAGCCAACTCGGACTTTATTCAGGTAAGCTTCCGCCTGCCTGATTCCCTTGCCCCGGGGGCTTGTACGATCCGGATAAAAGCTCACGCACAAGTCAGTAATGCCGGGACCATCAGAATCACACCCTAGCTATCGCTATGAGAAGACTATTTCTGTTACCCGTCCTCGCTTTTGCTGCGGCGATCACAGTTTTCCCGCAATCGGGGAGAAGGATTACCGCTCCGCAGCCGACTTACACCGCCCCGGTCCAGCCACCCGTCAACCCGGAGCCGCCGCCGAAGACGAGCGCGGCGCCGGCGCCGCTGATGTTTCTTCCCGAACGTCTGCTTGAACGCAAGATTAAAGGAATCGACAAAGGCGATTTCCGGTTGGCTGATTTTCACGGCAAAGTCGTCGTGATCAACCTGTGGGCCTCATGGTGTGGACCATGCCGCCGCGAGGTGCCGGATTACGAAAAGGTGCGCAAGAGTTATGCGGGTAAGGAGGTGGAGTTTGTCGCGTTGACCACCGAGGATCCGGATGAGGCGGAGGACAACGTCAAGAAGTTTCTCCGTCAGGTCAGCTTCGGTTTTCGTCTGGGCTGGGCCGACGGCGAGATGGCCCGCGCCTTGATGAATGGACGCAACTCGATTCCGCAAACGATCGTGATCGACAGCGACGGCCGCGTCGTCAAGCACTGGAGCGGTTACTCAGCCGGCCGTAGTGCGGACAGACTGAAAGACGCGATCGAGCAGGCCCTGCCGCAAAAGGCCCAATAACTATTTCACGTACTCCCAGTGCCACGGCTCGTAGAAATACGGCCGGAAGCCGAACCGTTCTGCGTTACGCACCAGCCACTTGTAGGCCGGAGTGTTGACCTGAATGGCGCGATTCGCGTCCTTCGTGTCAACAGGATCGCCGCCGACGTAGATGTCCAACGCGCGTCCGGTAAAGTGTGGGCTATTCACGGCGAGTCCGGCGCTTCCCGCATTCGGTGATTTGCGACGCAACGCGTCCTGGTACTCGCGTGAACGAAACGACGAGATGATCTTCAAGTATTTCTCACTCGGCGCGAGTTGATCCGAAGCGGTGTGCGCTAGTTTGAGGTCCTCGATCGCGGCAGCGATCATCTTCTTATAAGCCGCATAAGTCTCGCGCTCGACCTGGCGAAGCTCTGGTGCTCTTGAAGGATCGTAAAAATCTGCCGGCGGAGCAGTAAGCAACTGGTCCGGGGTTGCCGCAGTCCGATTCTTGAGTCGATTACCTTGCCAGTGCGAAACCATTGCCATCCATGAGTTCTGGTCGAGCACGCCGGTGCCGCCCAAACCTCTGCGCTTCTGCCACTTCGTCACGGCATCTGCAAAGTCGCTCGTGATGGGAGCATCAGTGGTATCGAGAGTCTGCGACAACAGCGCGTCGTAGAGATACCACCCGCGCTGTTGTTTACCGCCGAAGGTCCAGCTAAGTTCCTGCCGGAAAGTCTGGTTTTGCGTCGCGGCCGCAGACACCGTCGACGGCGCTTTTGGTCTCGTTGCGGTCGTGAGCACGACGGGTTTCACCGGCGTATCGCGTTTCGAGGTACGGGATTGACCACCACTGCCCCGCGCCGTAAACGACAGCACGCTCGCCGCCACTACAAACAGAGCAATAATCAACAGGAGATGTACTTTGCGATTCTTCATAAACGAGTCTTAAACGGCCGCCGTAAGTGAGCGTCTTTGCTGCCGGGTCGACCTATGCGATGCACCAAACCCCCTCTCGGTTCGACGCTTTTTTGCATGGAACTACCGCCTTCTTCGACTTTGCCGCTGGGTTGCCCGCGACCGGCGTGATTTCGTCGTTTTCTTAGTGACTTTCCTGCTGTTTGCAGCTTTGTTGGTTCCGCTGGCCCGTTTCGCAGTTGCGTGATGCGCCTGTTGCTGCGGCCCGCGTGCTTCTTCAAGCGAAGCGGCGATCAGATTATCGCTCGGGCGCGCACCATTCACGAACGCAAATACATGATAGTTCGCATTCCGTTCACGAATCACTTCGATACGGCCGCCTCTCTTCAGACGTGCGAGTTCTTCCATTACGAACGACTGTTCCGCGGCGCTCATGTAGCGATAATCGATGTCGAATGCGAGACCGGTTGAATGCGGCGGTGTATCGATGAGGATGGCGTTGCGATTTACCCTTCTCAATGCGCGTTGATACTGTTCCGGCCGAACCAGCGAACTCACCGGCAACCGGCGAGCAAACTGCGTGTGGTAAGCCCGGGCCACTTCTTGCAGCACCTTTAACGCCTGCGGCCGCAGAGAACTCAGCATGCTGATCTTGAACGCCTGCCGATCGGCCGCATTGTTCAGATCGAACGAACGTCCGGCGAAGTTCTTCGCCAGCGATTGCAACGACTCGTAATCGCGAAACATTCGTTGCCGGCTCTCGGCGTTACCGTAAACCTCGTCGAGCTGTGACTTGTCTTCGTCGATCGAATTCAACTCGGCCTGAAGCGCGCTGATCTGTTTTTGAAGTTCACGCTGCCTGGTGCGCTCTCGCCTGGTCAGCTTGCTTGCTTGTGTCTTCAATGAAGCAATATGAGCCTGGAGCCGCGACCGCTTTTCATCGAGTTGTTTGTATGCGAAGGCGAGTTGTGATTCGTCGTAGATCTCGATGCTGCGGTCGTCCGCGTATCGCGAAAACGCCTCTTCGTCTGCGCGCTCGCCGATGCCGAAGAGAATGTAGGAATCGGTGAAGGCCGGAACGGTCACCATTTCGCCGCGCTCGATCGTCGCGGCCAGGTCCATGTAATCCTGACAGGTGTGTACGTTGTATTTCGCGATCTCGGCGACTTGCGTCGCGAGAAACCAGTGTCGCTCGCTGTAGTGTTTGAGTTCAGGAGGCGTCTCGACACGTGCGTTGACACCCGCTGGTTCGCCTCGATCGGCTTTTACTTTTTCGACAGCCTGGTCCCAGGTATCAGGAGTTGTTTCGGCGGTGGTTCCAGCCGACTCGTGGGTCCGCTGGGCCTGCCATCTGGGCCGTACATAACGGATCGCCGCCCAAACGGCGAAGCCTGCTGCGATGAAGAGTAGAAGTATGAGAACAATTCGCCTGGTCATCGATTCCCGGTCGCTATCAAGTCACACATTATAGAGATCACTGGGCCGGGGCCAACCAGAATTCACCGATTGCAATTATTTTGCAATCCAAGGGCCTAACCTTGACATTGACCTCTTGTAGCGCGCCGCGTTATGGTTATTACAACGAGTTTGCCCCTTCCCGACCCACGTATACCCCCGATTTGAAAAGTCTTCTCCCTGGTTTTAAGGGTTATTGTGACTGCCTTACATAAACTCGCGCTGGTGTCGATGGCGCTTCTTCTGCTCGTGCTGGTCCCGATGGAATCTTCGGCCGGTACGCAACGTAAGCGTGTCGTGAATCGTCCGCCAACACGAACGGAGCTGAAGCAGGCGGAACGACGCCTCGCGGAGCTGGGCTATAAACCTGGTCGAGCCGATGGCGTGATCGACGAGTCCACTCGACAAGCGCTGGTCCTTTTTCAGAAGTGGGAAGGCCGGAAGGTCACCGGGCAAATTACACGCAGCGACTTCAACGCCATCATGGACGCCGAACCACCGCAACCGCGCGATCCGGGTTACGCGCACGTCGAAGTAGACATCGATCGACAACTGCTGTTGCTGGTTGACACTGACGGAACCATTGAGAAGATGCTGCCTGTTTCGACCGGCAGCAACAAACAGTTCAACGAAAAAGGCATCCGCGGTTTGGCTTACACGCCGCGAGGCAGGTTCAGGATCACTGCGAAGATCGCCGGCTGGAGAAAATCACCGCTCGGACTGCTGTATTACCCAAACTACTTCAGCGACGGGCTCGCGATTCATGGAAACCCTTCAGTGCCTCGTTCACCGCAGAGCCACGGCTGTGTTCGCATTCCGATGTCAGCGGCAGCGGCGATAAGCAAACGTTTGCCGGTGGGAACGATCGTGTTGATTTACGACAGCGAATCATTCGTCTCGGCGAAGGACTGGGCCGAAGCAGACAAACAAAAGCAGGAAGCGATCGTTCGTTAGGTATCCGGCGAAGACGAGGAAGTTATTGTGGCGCCGCGTCCTCGCCGAAGTGCTTTGCGAGGGCGGTTAGATACGAATCGATAGTTGCTGTGTGCCCAAAAATGTAACGCGACATGAAACGAAAGAGAACGTTTGAGACTTCCCCGTCTTCTCTGATCGATAGGCGCGTGCCTCCTTTCTCGGCGGCCAGCATGTACGTCCATTTCCCTGAATAGCCGAGATCGGTGTCGCGAATCCTCGTCACCATTCGCTCGGCCGGAACATCTTCGATTAGCTCGTAGTTGACTGTCCCGTGCTTCCCTACTTCGCGAAAGCACACCGGACCACCTTGCGATGCTTCTATGTCAACCTGCGTCACGTCTGGGCGCCAGTTTGGTGTGGAGGCGAAGTCGCGGATCACGGCGTACACTTCGGGCGGGGACTTACGCAGGAGGATCGAGCGTGACGCAACGTGCGTTTTCGGGAGTCTTGACCCGATCAGCGCCATGATTCCCACCAGCAGGACCACGCCCCCGATGATCGCCGCCACGATATAGATGACAAGCTTCATACTGTCTCTCCGTGCTGTAAGCCCGCGTGCCGAACTTTCGAGCTAATCTTTGAGACGACGTGCGCCTTCCGCGAGTAGTGCGAGACCGCGTACTGCTGCCTTTCTTTCGTCAGGCTTGAGTTTCTTGAGGAGGGCCTGGACGCGTTCAGCGTTGAGTACCGACGTGGATGCGATTGCTTCAGCGCCGCGTGCCGTAAGGCGAATCTCGCGTTTACGCCGATCGGTTCTGCCGGGCTCGTTTGTCAGATAACCCAGATCAGACAGGCGAGACAGCGCCGCTGAAAGAGTCGAAGGCGCGACGCCCAGATGGGCCGCGAGTGCGCGCGGGCTCAATCCTGATTCACGATCGAGGTGGACCAGGATCGACGCGTCCTGCGAAGAGATGCGCCACTTGGTTGACGCTGCTCGCACGTGATCCGTGTGGCACGCGAGGTAGATTTGCGGATACAGTCGCTGGACTTCGAATACATCGTCGTCAGTCATCGGTGAGGATTATAGAAACGCTAGATAGTTCGTCAAATCGAACTATTTTCCAGTCAAATCTGTTTCCAGTTTGCGGGAGGTTAACGGAAAAGAATTTTGCCAACAAACTGATACAGGCAATCTGCCCCATAGCATGCCGATTGCCTGTATCACTAGCATGTTGTTTGGTCCAGCCGTACCCCGCGGTGGTGCGCCGGACCCCTCGGAGAGTGCTCTACGTCTCGATCTCTCCTCCGCCACCTTCTTCTTGCTGATCGACGCAATGACAGCGACCACCGGCGTCCTTATAGCAGTGTCCTGCTCCACTGGTTTCGCATGCCTTCTCGCCGTTCTCATAACACGTACAAGCATAAGCGATACCCGCGCCAACGTTGCACAGGGTGATCACAAGACCTGCAATCATCAAAAGTCGCTTCATGACTTTTCTCCCTTCTTTATTACGTGAGTTGAGGTGGTGGTTTGTGAGTGTTTGCACAACAAACCAATGACAACGCAGAGGCTTGCCGCAACGACACGGAGGACCACGTGGGCCACTATTCACCGGCAAACAATGTTCGACAGAGCTCATAATGACGATTATGCGGTGGCGTTTATCTGGAACTGGTCGCGCTGCGCCTGGAGTTGATCGACTCCAACACCGCGCGGCATATCACGGCCTGTGCCGCCAGCGACAGTGTTTTTCTATTGACGTTCTTCGCCAGCGAAACGGCTTGATTGAAATCCAACTTCGACAACAGATCCGCGAGCCCTCCGTTGCGCGGATATGCGGTCTTCACGGAGCGCATGCCTCCACCCGGCACGCTCTTCCACGAAAGACTTAGCGCGTCTTCATTTCCGAACGGCGCCAGGATGGCCCACGGGGTCTCGTCCTGTTTCACTTTGTTCAGGTTGTGAATGGCCAAAGTTATTACTTCGGAAGTTCTCTCCGCATCGCTTTTGGCAAACGCGGAAGCGATGCGCAGCGTTGCCGCAGACGCTTCGAGCGTCGGATCGGTCTTGCTCGCCGCCGACTGTGCGGCGTTCAGTGTTTGCAGGCCCGTTGGTGAATCACCCGATTCGATAAAAGCGCGTCCGATTCGCGCGAGTGAGGCGATTCGCAACTCGGCTGTCTTGAGCTGGTTTGCGAGAGTCAGCGCGTCCTGTAAACGGTTCTTCTCGACTAACTCCCCTGCCAGTCGAAAATCCAACGGTTCGAGGATCATCGCGCGGCGTTCCGGGTTATCGATCTTCGCCGCAACCTCTTTTCCTTTTTCGTACTGGCGCAGTTGCAGCAACTTGAACGATGCTGCCAGGTAGAGATCGTCTCGAGCATCACCCTGTGACGCGGCGGCAGCCTTTTCGAGCAGCGCGTCGACGGCCGCCATCTCGGATCCCTCATCTTCCGCCGGCGGGCGAGAAGGAAGAGATTGTCCGTTGTTCTTCAGTTCCTGCTCGACGCGGGCAAGCGCTTGTTGCAGGTCAGTGATTCCCTTCGGCCAATCAGCCTGCATGCTGGGAAGCAACTGTTGAATCACGGCATGGAGCGACGCGAGGTGCGCCTGGGCCAGGTTTTTGTTTTGACCGGCATCGCCGCCGGCCGGCAGTTGTTGCAGATTCTCGACGATGGCGTTTACGGCGAAAGCGAGCACGAACCGTCTGAGATCCGCGGACGTATTTTGACGAGGCTCGTTGTTTCTGGACCACACGACGTCGTTAAAGTAGAAGTCCTGCGGCTGGTACGCGTAGTCCCAAAGAACCATGACGTCAAACAGACGTCCAGGGTGTTGCAGCGCGGCTTCGCGGAGCGCAGCGCCGACGAGTGCATCAGCAGCGGCGCTGTCCTTCGCGCGCAGTCGCATCAGAAAGAGGCGGAGTCGTTGCGACAGTCCATCCTGAAGTGAATAGCCGGCGATCGCAGCCGCCTGCTTGGGATCTTTTGCGAGCAGGCCTTCGGCGATGGCCAATAGCGCGTCGGCGTTTGGAGTGGTAACGCCCTGGTGCTGCATCGCCTTTTCGTCTGCGGTAGCGATCTCTTTCGGGAGTTCGTGAATCAGGTCGTTTGCCAGAGGCGGTTCGTGCCTGGCGATGCGAGCCAGGACCAGGCGCCGCAGTGTCCGTTTTTGAGTTGCAAGACGTTCCGCGTCGCTGTCTGAACCGAGCGACAGTTTATCGATCTCTTTGAACGCACGAACCAACGTCGTGCGCCCCTGTTCAGGATCGATCAACCAGAACGCATCGCCGATCTCGGCAATTACACGCACGCGCTCGCTGATGTTTTCGATCTCGTTCGCGCTTTGGGCCAGTGAGTGAAGTAGGGAGGTCGCGCTGAGGCGCAACTCCTCCGCCTCACGGCTCAATGCCGGCTTCGCATTGGGAGACTTCTTTGATTTCTGATTCCGTTGTTGCGATACCACCGGCATGGCACAGGCCGATGTCAGCAGTAGAAATAGACCGACTCGCAGAGAGAACATTTGACTATCCTCCTTTGCGTGGGTTGGTTCGTAGTTTTACCTTGCCGCAACAGTTCTTACTTTTTCGCTGAGTGCATTGGCAGATGCGTTACTGTTCTTAGCATTTGGCATTGTCAGGCGATACCAGCGTTTCGGCGGAAACGGCGTCGCCATAAACTCGCCTTTCGCACCCAGGCCCGCAACAAACGGGTAGAACGTTCCATCGCCGCGATTGATCCCTTTCGGGTGCAGCAATGCGACCTTGTTACCACTGCTATCAGCGACGTAGATCGATCCGTCCACCAGCGGCACCATGATGTTTCCGTTCGCCGGATCGACGACGGGATCCAGCGCGATAATCCGCGCGTCAACACCATCGCTCTTCGTCGAGATGTATCGCTTCTTCTGAATGGCTTCCTTCAGATGATCGATCTCCGGCGCTTCCAACCGCCGCTCGAACAACAGTTTGCCTTCGGGGCTGTATTTCTGAATCAGCGGCGTGAGCATGAAACTGACGTACAGGTTGCCGTCTTTGTCTGTAGCCAAACGAACGCGGTTGAAAGCGATCTTGTAGGCATCATCGTTGTCGCGTGAAGCCTCACCGTAAATGTCGGAGTACTTCTTCAGCTCGCCAAAGGAACGGAGTTTTTTTCCGTCACTCGAGTAGACCGTGATCAGTTGTCCCTGTTCGGGTTGTCCTACATAGAGTTGGTTCTGCGCGCCGACAGCGAGTCCCTGGTATTCAGTTAAACGAAAGTCTCCGAGATACCTGCCCGCCTGATCGAACTTGACGATGCGTTCATTGCCGCCGTCCTCTACGAATACGGTGCCGTCGTGGCCGATGTCGAGATAGCCCGGATGAAACACACGTCCCGGCCCCGACCCGATCCTGCCGAAATCTCTTTCCGCTTCCATCCTGTCGTTGACGACGATGATCCGGTTGCCTTCAAAGTCAGTGAGAAAATACTTGCCCTCGTAAGTCGCGACGTCGTAAGCGGTGAACGGAACGTAACTAAACATCTCCTCGTACGCGGGACCTGCGGCAGCGGGTTGTGTCTGCTGTTTTGCAGCCGATGTTTTCGCGTTCTGTTTTGCGAGATGCGACTTCAACGGAGATACGTCGAGCACCTTTCTTTGCGCATCGGTGCGGACCAGCGCAACCGTCCTTTCCAGAATTCGATGTTGCTGATCGCTGTATTCGAGCGTGGGTAGAGGCTCTTTCGCGAAGTAGGCGGGTGTGCGGATGTCGTTCTTTTTCAACTCCTGAAGAACGTCGGTGCGCGGGAAGTTGAAGTCAAAAACCAGAACGGCGTCGGAATCGTTTTCGAGGTGATTGATCCGGAAGGCCCTGAACTCTTCCATGTACGTCGGCAGACTACAGATTGAGCAGTCAGCGGTGAGAAGGACGTAGTAACTGGGGACGCCGCCTTTCGAACGAAGCGTATCGATTGTGGCCTGCGCCATTGAGTTCGCGTGGAGGAGCGGCAACGAGCCAAGCGATTTGCCCTGGCTGATGGTCGTAGATTCGGAGGCGGTCGCAAACGGATCTTGGTTGAGTAGCTCGATAGATACGAGTTGACGCAAATCACCGGCGCTTACTTGCCGGCGCGTCGAAAACCGACAAACGCCCTCTTTATCGAAAACAAACACGCCGGATTCGCCCGACTGAAGCCCGAGTTGATCCTGGATTACTTCTTCCTCGTCGACGATCACGTCGTAGGTGATCAACTTGTGATCCAGAAGGGTCTTGAGATCGGGCAGATCCTGTTGCACCACGACAGTGATTCCGAGTCCGTCCTTCTTGTGACGCTGTGAAAGCGTTTCGGCGTACTTCACTAACTCGGTCGAAAAGCCCGGTGGTTGAAGTATCGAGAAATACAGAATCAGATTGACTGGATTGGTAGTGGCGAGCCTGAACGTTCGCCCGTCCGTCAGGCTCTTGCCTTTCAGCGCCGGTGCTCGATCGCCGTATCGCAACAGCGCCGCCGCCGCTGGTTTTGCGGAAAAGAATTGAGTAGACCAGCGCAGTGCGAGGACATTGATGGCAAGGAACGCTCCAACGAGAACCAGTGTGACGACGCGGCCGCGTGTTAGTAAGCGCATGAGAACTCCTAACTCAACAGAGCGGGCTTTTATCTGGTTGTCTTGGGAGGAAGTGATCGCCTGGAGATCAAAGTTGGGGGTTAGTTTAAGTCGTTAACATACTGGGCGGGTTTTGGGAGGACTCCACGGGACGAATTGGCGCGGAAGTATATGTTTGAAACTTCCGCTAGTCAACACGATTTTTTGAACGGTTAGTGGTGCCGTTTCACTGACTCATTTTCAGCGATCTGTGTCCTTCACTTTAGTACCGCAAGCGGCACGCACACCGAGTTTAATTAACGCCGAGCGGTTTCTGTTTGATGAGCGCGTAGATCTCCTCGAGGCCCGCGGGTACGCCTGCTGTCAGGTTAACGGCGCCGGTTGGTGTGATCAACACGGTGTCTTCGAGTCGCATGTGAATCTTCTTCTCCGGTATCTCGAGCAGCGGCTCGACATTGAAAACCACGCCCGGCACCAGTGGACGACTGCGATCGTCAATGTCGACGTCGTGCACTGAGATTCCGACGGTGTGTCCGATATAACGCCTGAGCGCCAGAAACTCTTTTTCGAATCCGTGCCTCTTGTAGACTTCGCCGGCGACGTCTTGTAGTTGAATGATCGTGACTCCCGGTTTCATTGCCGCGATGATGCTGTCTCGCGCTTCGAGAATGCAGCGGTACATCTTTTCCTGTTCGGGTGTGAAGCGGCCGGAGACAGGCCATGTGCGCGTGATGTCGGAGGTGTAGTATTCGTAATCCGCCCCGTAGTCCATGTAGACGACTTCACCGTCCATCATCTGACGATTGTTTGCAGAGTAATGCAGGGTGAGCGTGTTCGGGCCTGAAGCGACGATCGGGCGGAAAGCGTCGCCACGCGCGCCGCGTTTTGTGTAGACGAAGCGCGCGGCGGCTTCGATTTCGTACTCATATACTCCCGGCCGTGTTCCCTTTATCGCCTCTTTGACGCCTTCGGCGCCGATTTCAGAGCTCTTTCGAATGAGTTCGATCTCGTAGGGAGACTTGACCCAGCGCATCTCGTCTAACAAGTTATCCAACGGCTGAAGTTGAAGATGGGGCAGTATCTGCTGGATAACGCCGACAGCCTTTCTCGACTCGGGGAGACCACCGAAGATGGATTGGGTCGTTTCGAGTAACTCGTAGTAGTCGAGTTCTTCGCGCGCATTTTGCACGTTGCCCTGGGAGCCGTTGAACATGTAGAGCTTTTTGGGGCGGGAGCCGAAGAACGTTAGCGTGGGAAGGAATTCTTCAATCGGTTGTATTCGCGTTAGTCCGTAAATCTCTTCCGGTTTTTCCATTTGCCAGATGCCGGGGCCATCGGCGCGGATCTGTGGTTCAGAACGTCTCGGTGCAAACAGAAACGTGCTCTTTGTTGGTCCAAGCATGACGAGGACGGCGCCGGGTTCTTCGATTCCCGTCAGGTAGTAAAAATCCGGTGATTGGCGAAACTTAACCGGGTAGTGCTGTGTCCTGGCGCCGAAGATCACGGCGATGCCATCGGGGATCTTCTCAAACAGCTTCGCGCGTCGCGCGACGAATTCGGTTTTGTTGAATGTTTTGTTTGCGAAAATCGACTGTGAAATTGATGCCAGTGCGAGCAGGACGAGCGGAATGATAATTAATTGACGGATGCTTATGAAAAAGTGTTTACGCATGAGGGTTGTTCCTTTCGAATTCGGAAAATTCGTGCGAGGTACTTGTAATTGTGCCCGTGACAGAGCGATAGTACCACTCGCCGAAAGATTTGTGCTGTGTGTTGATGATTACAAACCAAGCGTGCACACAGGTGCATCGAGAGACTCAGGATGAGTGCAAACCGTTACGTAGCATTACTCCGTGGTATCAACGTCGGCGGAAATAATCTGATCAAGATGATCGATCTGCGTAGCAGTTTCGCCAACATGGGATTCGCGGACGTCGTAACCTACATCCAAAGCGGTAACGTCGTATTCTCCTCGACACAGACAAACAAAGCGAAGCTCACCACGCTGATCGAGAAGGCCCTGAGTGAGGCGTTCAAGTATGAATCACGCGTTGTGGTGATTTCGGGCAGCGAGCTGGAAAAAGTGGTTGCCCAGGCGCCAAAGGGTTTCGGCAAAGATCCCGCACAGTACCGGTATGACGTTATGTTTGTTAGAGAGCCGCTGACCCCAAGCGAGGCGCTGAAGGAAGTGCCGACCACGCCAGGAGTCGATACAGCACACGCGGGTGACCACGCGATCTATTTTCGGCGACTGGTTAGCAAGGTCACGCAGAGCAAGTTGAATAAACTCGTGCAACGGCCTGTCTACAAAAACCTCACGGTGCGCAACTGGAACACGACGATGAAGCTGCTGGAAATGGTCCTTGACTTAAAACTGGCACCCCAAAACGTAATCAAGAAATGAAATTTACCCTGCTGCTAATCGTACGTGAGGGCCCTCGAGAATTCAGAAGTACATTCCCACGTAACTCGCCGTTGCCAGCACCACGTGAGTAAGCATGTGCGCGATCACTGCGGACTCCAGCCCATACTTCCAGTACAGGTAACCGGCGATAACACCGAAGGCGGAGTTCGCGATTACCACAAAAAGCACTATCGCGGCGGTCGGCTGGCCCAACAGCAACAACGCGACCGGCAGATGGGCCAAACCGAAGATGAAGGACGAGAGCAGTATTGCTCCGATGAAGGAGTTCCTCCCCGGCTCGTTCCGTGCCTTTTGAAAAATACGCCAGGCAGCCCAGACGAAAAGAGTCATCAAACCCCATCGCAGGAGCAACTCTTCGGTTATACCGCCATAAAGAAGGCGGGTTGGAAGTGGAAGGAACGTCCCGAATTTACTGATACGAGCGATCACTTCTGCCGTTAACAACGATCTAAAAAGCGCTGCGGTAACGAGGATCGACACGCCACCGACTACGCCTCCCAAAAGTCCAGGCGCAAGTTGAGGCTTCAACGTCGCAAAAGCAGGGTGCCCCGCGGCAACCGATTCAGCAAACGGACTGGACAATCCAACACGGTTCGCGAGTAGCACGCCGATCAATACTGCGACTGCAAGTAAAACCGTTGGCTGAATCACACTGAGCAGCTTTATCGCTGGCGTGATCGTCGTAGCTTCGGATCCCTCGGGAACAGGAAACAGCGCGACTAATGCTGCCAGATCGACGAGTAGAAAAGACAGGACGCCGGTCATTCCAGCGAAGAAAAGGATCAAGAAGAGACGTGTCTTGAAGTTAGAAGGCATGTTCAACTCTACGCCGCTTTGCACAAAGAGCGACTAAAGCGCGTGAAGATGTCTCACGCAAAGCCGCAAAGACGCAAAGTATACCGTGTTTCTGACTGCTTTCTTTGCGTCTTTGCGCCTTTGCGGGAGAAATATTCTTCCCACAGGGTCCGCACACAAAATTTGAGCACTTAAGCCGCTCGACGCCGGCGCCCTGATCGATCTTTCATGCGGGAGTTGAGGCGTTCTCGCGAGACTACCAACGCCAGCGAATGTAATACGCGTTGGCAAGTCGACTGAGATCGTTTCTGACTCTGGACCAGTCGCCTTCTGCTCCGGCTTCGAGGTGATGTGTGCTCATGAACCGGTTGATCGCACGACCACGATTCAGCACTTCGCGCGCAGCACCGGGCGCGAACTCGCGATCTTCAGCGCGGTTGCGAAGGCGATCCGTTGCCTCTTCGAAACGCTTGACGTGCCCGTTGATCTCGTCTTCGGTGCGGGTGCCGTTCAGACGTCCGCGATCCAGCGCCTTGTCGAGCGACGATTTGAATCGATCGGTGTCTTCTTCCAGTTGCCGGATGACCTCGCCGACGTCGCCGCGATACCACGGTCGCTGCGCCAGCAAGTACTGGGCTGAAGATATCAGGACCAACATACCGAACGCGGTAACCACCAGGGAACGTCTCATCCTTTATCCTCCATTTCAAAGTCACGATTCAGAGGCAAATAACGCAAAGAAAGTCTACGAATTTTCGCTTACACAGGGCAAGATTTTTACAGGGCCCTGAATGGCCCGAACCGCTTCACTAACTTTTTGCGACCGTCAGCGGAAAGAACCTTCACGCTCAGCGATACCATGTGGCAGAATCACAGTGACCCAACGATCAGCAGCACCGTTCACCTATGCGCCATTCAACCAGATCACATCGAACCGCGCTGCTATTGAGCTTATTCGTGGCCCTGTTTTGTTGCCATCCGCACGCAGTTGCAGCCGCTCAGAATCAGCCGGCGGCGACGGATCTCGATTCCCTGGCGGCGATCGCCCGCACCGTCACGATCTATCGCGACAAGTACGGCGTCCCACACGTTTTTGGACGCACAGATTCGAGCACCGTGTTCGGCTTTGCTTACGCGCAGGCGGAGGACAATTTTTGGCGCGTCGAGGAAAACTTTATCTTCGCACTCGGCCGGGCCTCCGAGTTGTATGGTGAAAGAACGCTCGATGAAGATCGGCTCAACCATGCACTCGAGATTCCGCGATTGGCACGCGAGGAATACGCACGCCTCGACGAACGTATGCGCGCGTTGTGCGACGGATTTGCCGCGGGTTTCAACTACTACCTCGCGCGCCATCCCCAAGTGCGCCCGCGACTGCTGACAAGGATCGAACCCTGGTACACGCTCGCTTTCATTCGTTACAACTACTTCCAGAACGGCTTCGCGCGCGATCGAAGCCTGCGCGGCGCGGGTTTGCAAACTGCTTCGATCGAAGCCGATCTAAAAGATCACACGGGATCGAACGGCTGGGTGATTGGACCATCCCGCAGCGCGACCGGCCACGCGATGCTTTTTGTCAATCCCCACTTGCCGTTTTTTGGCCCAGGCCAGGTTTACGAAGGTCACGTTCACAGCGACGAAGGTTGGAACTTCACCGGCTATACGCGTTTTGGTTTTCCATTGCCTTACGTCGGTCACAACGAGAATGGCGGTTGGGTCAGCACTGACAACGCTGCCGATCTGACGGACATTTATCTTGAAACATTCGACGACCCTGCTCGCCCGCTGGCCTATAAATATGGCAATGGATATCGCCTGGCCACTGAGCGTGTCGAAGAGATGCGCGTTAAGACGGCGGGCGGTCTCGAGACGCGGAAGTTCACGATGCGCAAGACGCATCATGGTCCAATCGTTGCGGCGCGCGACGGGAAACTGCTGTCGCTGCGCATGGCGAAGTTTGAGTCGGATGGCTGGCTGCGCGAATGGTACGACATGACGCGTGCGAAGTCGCTCGCCGAGCTGAAGCGGGCGATGACGCCGCTGAACATGTTGTTTGGCAACGTAATGTACGCCGATCGTCAGGGTAACACCTGGTATCTCTACAACGGCGCGGTGCCGAAACGCGATCCGCGTTTCGATTGGACCAGGCCGGTGGATGGAAGTGACCCGGCGACCGAGTGGAAGGGTTATCACACCATCGACGAGTTGCCGCAACTCACGAACCCAAAAACCGGATGGATGCAGAACTGTAATACGACGCCGTTTTTGTTGACGAGTGAAGGCAATCCGGATCCGAAACAGTTTCCGAAGTACATGGTGCAGGAGGGCGACAACCCTCGCGGCGCGATCTCGCGAGATATCCTTGCGAGTAAAGCGAAGTTCACGTTCGAAGAATGGACGCGGCTGGCGTTTGACACGCGTGTGATGAATGCGAACAAGGTCCTGCAGCCGCTGCTCCTTGTACTCCGGAAGAATCCCGATAGCACGCCACGACTGCGCGAAGTCCACGACGTGCTCGCTCCGTGGGATCAAAGGAGTGCGAATGACTCAGTCGCGATGACGATCTTCAGTCTCTATCACGAACGTCGATTGAGAAATGAGAAGCAGGAACTTCTCGTTTCACTCACGGACGTTCTCGATTCACTCGAACGCGATTTCGGGACCTGGAAAGTCGCGTGGGGCGAGATCACGCGGCTTCAACGGCTGGAGGAAAGTAAGGGCGAACCGTTTCAGGACTCGCGACCGAGCATCCCGGTCAGCGGTGTGAACGGTAATGACGGCGCGGTGTTCACGTTGTACGCCGCTCCAATGCCGGGACAAAAACGGCGTTACGGAGTCGCCGGTGGAAGCTACATCAGCGTCGTCGAGTTTGCGCCGAAGGTCCGTGCACTCTCTATCCACACTTTTGGCGCCAGCGGGGATTCGAAGAGTAGACACTTCATGGACCAGGCGCCGCTCTACGCACGTGGTGAATTCAAACCCGCCTGGATCGCGCTGGACGACATCAAAGCGAATCTCGAATCCGCCTACCACCCCGGCGAAGAGCCGCGCAACAAGTAGCGAAGCGCTCCAGCGCGCATCCCGCGCCTGGCCTTGCCCTAATAGTCCTTATTCTGCTTGTTCTCTGTGCAATCTCCGTGGTCTCTGTGCCTTCGTGGTAGTTTTTTCCAACGAATAGTGAACCACCGAGACACGGAGGACACCGAGGTAGCTAAATGAAGAACGTGTCTGCCACTTTTAGTGGCAAAGCCCCCGCGCCTTGACGTTACGACTTGCCGAATATGCCGCCGACTTTCGACGCCGCATCACCCAGCTTGTCAGTAATTCCTCCGGCGCCACTCAGTACATTATCAACCTGGCCCGCAATTGGAGCCGGCAACTTTTCTTTCAGAAAACCCACTACGGTGTTCGCGGCAGAGCGCGCCTGGTCTTCGGAGATACCGGTCTTTTCGGTTATGCGTTTGATCAGTTCTTCCATTTGTCGTTTCCCTTCCCTGTTCGATCGCTATTAATCATCGCCCAGGGTATATCACTGATTCCGCGGATGAGGAACCAGCGTCGCAACGTTATCGCAGCAAAGCCTCCAGTTCTTTTGTCGCCTCTTCGACAGTGCGCTTCGCGTCTTCCACCGTCTCTGCCGCTTCTCGTATCTCAGAGTCCACGCTTTCAGCTTGCTGGACGGCATCTTCATACGCGGAAGTCGCCTTCTCAAGAAGCGACTCTGCTTCGCGCTTGTGCTTCTCGAATTCCCTCACCCGAGCGTTTGCCTTTTTCTGTGCCGCCTCCAAGCCTTGCGCCGTAGCCCGCGCTTCTGCAAGCGACCGCTTCGCATCCTGCAATGCCTCTTTAGCAGCTGCGATCTTCTTCTTGCGATACTCTTCGATCCGCCGTACTTCGGCAGTTGATGTCGTTTTTTGCCGCGTCTCTGCCGTTCCCTTACCTGGTTTGCGTGATGGTGGGACCAGCTCCGGTTCTTCAGCGTCGTTAGCCGCTGCGCCGGACATCAACGATGCGAGTGATTCAAAACTCGGTGGGTCTACATCGTGCGTCAAACGGCCGGGAGTTGGACCATTGGGAAGCAATGCGTACGCTGAAATCGCCTCGAGCGTGGTGACGATGCGTCGCAGCGTGTCAGGCGACGGGCTATGACCGGCGCCGCTCAACAACTCTGTGGCGAGCTCCGACAGGTTTGTTAACGCCTCGCGACGAGCATCGAGCGAATCGCGCATGTCAGCGGCCTTGCCCGCGAGACGAGACTTCTGCATGGGACGTAAGCGTTTACCGGTCGCGATCAGCTCGTCGAATTCGTCTCGATGTTCCCAGTAGAGTTGATTGACGGCCCACGCGGAGACTGACGGCTTGGCGAGTAACTTCACACGCTCGGCGTCGTTCGACCGTCCTTCCTTTTTCAATCGGGCGGCAAGTGTATTACGTTCGCCGGTGAACTCTGCCAACGGCAACCTGAACAAGGCATCGATCTCATCGTCGAGCTTACTTCGCGCTCCACTCGCTTCCGTCCTCTTCACCATGGCCCTAGTTTCTCATTCTTCTCCAAAAAACGCCGAGCGAATAACGCGGCCAGCTCTTAGTCACTAATGTTCACCGTGGCAGTCAAGGTACAGGAGGACTTCGTCGCAGACGAACGACCGGATTTGTTCGACGAAATTCGTCAGTTCCGGCGCTCTCTGCCGAACCCCGCACGATGCGCTTCTCGCGCCGCTTTGTGGTAATGTAAAGGCCTCGTTGCTCGATCGCCACCGATGAAGTGCCTTCAAACCAGCGCCAGGTTTCTGTCCGCGGCGACACTCGCATATTTCTTATGGCTGCCGGTCTCCGCACAGGAAGCGAAACGTGCGCCCGGGCCGGTAGTGGTCCAACCCGGCGCGCCCGGCCAGCCTACGAAAACACTCCCACCCTCGACGAGAGCGACATTGCCGCC
The DNA here is from genome assembly GCA_965649955.1 of uncultured bacterium. Classification (GTDB taxonomy): domain Bacteria; phylum Acidobacteriota; class Blastocatellia; order Pyrinomonadales; family Pyrinomonadaceae; genus PSRF01. The sequence continues at coordinate 38,395 of CBFGMX010000007.1, read as the reverse complement.
ACATTCGCCCGCGGACGTGCAGTTCATGCAGGATATGATCATGCACCACGCGCAGGCGGTTGAGATGACGGCGCTGATCGAATCGCGCACCCAGAACAAGGAACTGCGCTCGCTCGGTGCGCGAATCAGCAGGTCGCAATCAGACGAAATGAAGTTTATGAAGCAGTGGCTGGCGGTCAGAGGAGAACCAACTTCACGCCCCATGACGCACGCGCACGGCATGGACATGTCAAAGCATGAAATGCTGATGCCCGGAATGCTCACCGCACAGCAAATGGACGCCCTGAAGAAAGCGAAAGGTGCCGAGTTTGACCGCCTGTTCCTGACCGGCATGATTCAGCACCACAACGGTGCATTGATCATGGTGAAGGACCTGTTCGACAGTGCCGGCGCCGGTCAGGATGCCGAGTTGTTCAACTTCACCACCGACGTCGACACGGGCCAGCGCGCTGAGATCAAGATCATGCAAACGATGCTGGAAGAGAAACCGAAAGAGGAGAAACGATGAGTCGAGTACGCGGTAGTGCCCTCCGATTATCAATAACTGTTTTTGCTTTGTGCTGCTTTTTTGGAATTACGACGCAGGCGCAAAACCCAGCGCCTTCGCCGTCGCAGGAGTCTGCGAAGACCCCCGAGACGAAACCCGCCAGCCAGGAACCGGAAAATCCGTTCGCGCCCGAACCGGCTGGACCACTGCCGCCAGGCATGACCGGTTCGGATGCAACCGATCCACGTGCGAAACTGACGCCGGGAGTTTTCGACGCCGGCGAAGCAGCGATGGGCATCAAGCACATACTGCTGGTGAAAAAGCCGGATGCGTTTCAACTCGGCGTCGACGATCCTGATAATCCGAAGGTCCAAAAGACGCTCGGTCTGCTCGGCATCCCGAACGCAGAAAAGATTCCAAAACCCGCACAGTTGGCGACGGCACAGCTCGCCTTTGCTAACTCAGATCTAGCGTTTCAGGGCAATTACCTGTTTCAGGGAAACTTCTACGGCGTCAGCATCTACGACATCACCAACCCTGCTAAAGCGAGTTTGTTGACTTCGATGGTTTGTCCGGGCGGACAAAACGACGTCTCGGTTTACAAGAACCTGCTCTTCCTATCGGTGGAGATGCCAAACGGCCGGCTCGATTGTGGAACTCAGGGATTTCCACCGCCGCCGCCACTTCCTACACCGGAGCCGGGAGACGAGAAGAAACAACCCCCGCCACCGCCAGCACAGAAAGATCGTTTTCGCGGCGTGCGAATCTTCGACATTAGTGACATCAGAAATCCGAAGCAGGTCGCGGCCGTCCAAACTTGTCGCGGCTCCCACACGCACACACTGGTCGTAGATCCAAAGGACCAGAACAACGTCTACGTTTATGTTTCAGGAACCTCGTTCGTTCGGCAACCCGAAGAGTTGGCCGGCTGCTCAGGTGAAAAACCGGACAAGGATCCGAACACGGCGCTGTTTCGCATCGAGGTGATCAAGGTGCCGCTGGCCGCGCCGCAGGACGCGCGCGTCGTATCGAGCCCGCGTCTGTTTATGGATCCACGAACGGGAGTCTTGAACGCGCTCAGCAGCGGTGGAACGCACGGCAAGGATGGGCCGGAGAAACCCTCGGATACGGACCAGTGCCACGACATCACCGTTTATTCAGCACTCGGACTGGCGGCGGGCGCTTGCTCCGGAAACGGAATCCTGCTGGATATCAAAGATCCGGCCAATCCGAAGCGCCTCGATGCTGTGAATGATCCCAACTACGCATACTGGCATTCGGCATCGTTTTCGAATGACGGTAAGAAGGTCGTGTTCACCGACGAGTGGGGCGGCGGGCTCGGCGCTCGCTGCCGCGCAAACGATCCGAACAAGTGGGGCGCCGATGCGATCTTCCACTTGCAGGACAACAAGCTGAAGTTTGCGAGCTATTACAAGTTGCCCGCTGCGCAAGGTGACAGTGAAAACTGTGTGGCCCATAACGGATCGCTCGTTCCCGTTCCAGGCCGCGATATTGAAGTGCAGGCGTGGTACCAGGGCGGCATCTCGATCATGGACTTCACCGACGCGGAGCACCCGGTTGAGATCGCGTACTTCGATCGTGGTCCAATCGATCCCAACCTGCTCGTGCTCGGCGGCGACTGGTCCGCGTACTGGTACAACGGTCACATCTACGCCTCAGAAATCGCGCGCGGTCTCGACGTCTTTGAATTGACGCCGACGAAGTTTCTGACGCAGAACGAGATCGACGCCGCCAAGACGGTGCGAGTTGCAGAATTGAACGTACAGAACCAGGAACGGATCGAGTGGCCGCGCAAACTGGTGGTGGCCAAGGCGTATATCGACCAGTTGGAGCGTTCACAGGCGCTGCCGGCAGCTCGGATCGCAGCATTGCGGCAGGCAATTCAAAGCGCCGAAAGTTCGGGCCTGAAACGGTCAGCGGTAGCTAAGCTGAAAAGTCTGGCGGCATCGTTGGACCAGAGTGCCGGCACGGCAAAGAGCGCTGCTGACGCAACGCGTTTGCACGGCGTAGCGGACATCTTCCGAAATCCCGCACGGTAATCGCCGAAGTCAAAATCCGTGTTCCTTTCGGTCGCTGAATCAAGCAATTTGGCGCTCCGGAGGGAACACGGATTTTCTATAACGCTTGGCTCGTGGAAGTTCAAATTGAATCAGTACCGAATAGGAGAGAAGACTAACCCGCGTTTACGCCGCTGGGACCGAATACTTGATCACGTGGTCGCGGGCGATAACGAAGAGTTCGTTCTTGTCGTTGAACACCATGCCAAAAGCCATGCCCTTTAACTCAAGTAGCGCCAGGTATCGACCGTTCGCGTCATAAACCTGAATCCCCTTCATATCACCGACGTAGACGCGGCCGTATCCGTCCACGGCAATCGAATAGGGCGCCCGTAATTGACCCGGCTGATCGCCTTCGCCGCCAAAACGATTCACAAACTTTCCGTCACGCGCGAACTTGAAGATACCGTTATTGAATCTCCCGAGTGCGTAGATATTGCCCGCGCCATCAACCGCAACGCGCATACTCAGTTCGGAGTCGCCGCTGGCGCCACTGATCGCCTCGGGGATGGTCCGTACTGCTTTGCCGTTCGCATCGAACATGACAATGTCGTCTCGATTGCTATGCCATGCAGCGACCAGTCGTCCATCTGCTGCCGCCGTGACATCGTCAGCGCCCGATCGCTCGTACCCCAATTCGCCAAGCTTCTCTCCCGTTTCGCCTGCGTATCTCACGATCTTTCCGCCGTGCACGGCGTAGACCGTACCTTTGCGATCAACCGCAAGACCGCGAAGGAGTGTCTTACGATCGCCAATGCTCCATTGCGTCACAAACTTGCCTGCGGGATCGAAAACCTGAATCCGCCCGCCAGTGTATTCACCTACGTAGATTCGTCCCCCGCCATCGACGCCAATACTTCGTGCATCGGTAAACATGCCCGGGCCGATTCCCTCGCTGCCAAAGGTGAGTAAGACAGTCGCGAAGCTGTTGCGTGTCTCCTTAGGCGGCGCGGTCGGACGGGTAGGAGTGGTTGGTTCTTTAACTGTGCGAGTTACGGAGGAGATTGTCGGCGCCAGTACACCGAAGACGGCGAGTACAATAATCACGCCGGTGATGAGTGGGATCGCTATCAACAACCAGAGCCAGTTGGGAAATTTTCCCCCTGAACCAGAACCGAACTGAATACGGACCACTCGCGCAGGTTGGCCCGCGAGTTCATCCGGCGCGATCAAGTGGCTGTGACAGTAATCACAACGTAATTTCGGCCTGGCTTGAGCTGGATCGGTGGACCGCTCGAACGTCACCGGAGCTCCACACTTGGGACAGTCAAAAGTTTTGGGCATATTTTACGAAGAAGCGGTTCAACTGAAGATTACGAAGCCGGACCGCGCGATTGTATCATCTTCGGGATACATGTATTTCGACTAACAACTACATTCACGATAAGCGAGGGGCTATCATGAACGTGAGAAGACTTTGTAAAGTTTCGTCCCTGCTCTGCAGGCAAATCAATCGCGTAATCGGAGGTCAGAACGTGGATGCGTAAACCAACATTGATGGTGATTGCAGCGGTATTCCTGCAAATGCACTTTGCCGCGGGCTATCTGCTGGCCCAGAGCCAGGACGTTACTCGCCAGGAAAGACTTCGAGGGTCGATAACGCCCGAACGCGAATGGTGGGACGTATTACACTATCACTTGAAAGTCGAATTCCTCCCCGAAACCCGCCGTCTGAAAGGTTCAAACACAATCACCTTCAAGACTGTAAAGGCCGCAAACAAAATGCAGGTTGATTTGCAGCCGCCGCTGGCAATTACAAAAGTCACGCATGGCGCCGCGGAACTCAAATTCGAACGCGAGGGAAACGTCTACTGGGTGATGTTTGAAAAGACCATTCCCCAAGGCACGGAAGATAAAGTCGAAGTCTTTTACGAAGGAGTTCCGGTTGTAAGCAGGAATCCGCCGTGGGTTGGGGGAATAACCTGGGGCCGAGACGATCTTGGTGAACACTTTATCGTCACGACATGCCAGGGAATCGGAGCGAGTATCTGGTGGCCCAACAAGGACCACGGAGCCGACGAACCCGATCGTGGAATGCAAATCAGCGTAACAGTGCCCGAACGTCTAACGGCTGTCGCCAACGGCCGCTTGAAAAAGACAGATCACGACGTCGCCGCTAAAACGAAGACCTTTCACTGGGAAGTCCTCAATCCAATAAATAACTACGGCGTCAACGTCAACATTGGCAACTATGTGAAACTATCCGAAACGTACAAAGGCAAAGGTGGCGTGCTGGATATGGAATACTGGGTGCTGGCCCATCAAAAAGACATCGCCATCAAATGGTTCAGAGAAGTTCCCCGCACGCTCGAGGCTTTTGAACACTGGTTTGGTAAATATCCCTTTTACGAAGACAGCTACAAGCTGGTGACGGTGTCGTATCCCGGCATGGAGCATCAAAGCTCAGTTACTTACGGCAACTGGTTCCGGAATGGCTATTTGCAACGCGATCCGTGTGGCTGCGGCGTCGGCTTCAAGTTTGACTTCATCATTGTCCACGAATCGGCGCACGAGTGGTTCGGCAACAACATCTCGATGAAAGACACCGCGGACATGTGGATCCATGAAGGCTTCGCGAACTACGCGGAAAACCTTTTCGTCGAGTATCACTTTGGGAAGAAGGATGCGGAAGATTACGTTGTCGGCACCCGCCGCAGTATACGGAACGACCAACCGATCATCGGCACTTACGGATCGAATAGACGAGGATCAGGCGACATGTATCCGAAAGGCGGAAACATGCTGCACACCGTTCGCCACCTCATCAACGACGACGCGAAATGGCTCTCGATCCTGCGTGGACTCAACGCCGATTTCTGGCATCAGACAGTGACCACGGAACAGATCGAATCCTACATCGGTAAGAACGCCGGCATCGATCTCAGCAAAGTATTCGACCAGTACCTGCGCACGACGAACATTCCATTACTGAGGTACAAACTGAACGGCAAAACCGCATCGTTCCACTATGAGCGCGTCGTCAAAGGGTTCGCGATGCCGATTCGCGTAAACATCAATGGCAAAGAGATGAAGATCACGCCGACTGAAACACCTCAGACACTCGACTTCGCTGAAGAGATCAAAACGTTTGAAGTAAATCGCAATTTCTACATCGAGGCCGAGCGAGATAAGTGATTACGGGCTCCGGTAAACTACTCAGCCGTTAGCGTCGAACAAATGATAACTACTCTGGAAGCCGTCCTCTTTGACTTCGATTACACGTTGGCCGATTCATCGCAGGGCGCGATTGAGTGTATCAATTTCGCGCTCGACGAAATGGGACTCGATCGAGTCTCGGCCGAAGCCGCGTGCCGGACCATCGGCTTATCGCTGCACGAGACATTTCTGACGTTGGGTGACCATCACGAACCGCACCGCTGTGAGGAGTTTCACCGCCTTTTTGTCCAGCGTGCTGAAGAGGTGATGGCTGATCTCACCGTGCTGTACGACTCAGTTCCCGCTACGATCGAATCGCTCCTTCAACGTGACCTCAGGTTGGGCATCGTTTCCACGAAGTATCGCCGGCGCATAAACCTGGTCCTGGAACGCGAGGCCCTTCTTCACGGTTTTCAGATCGTGATCGGTGGCGACGACGTCAAACAGCATAAACCACACCCGCAGGGACTATTTGCGGCCATGGAGAAGCTTGAATGTTCACCTGCGTCCGTGGTGTACGTTGGCGACAGTGTAGTCGATGCTGAATTGGCGAAACGGGCGGGTGTGCCGCTGATCGTTGTGCTTTCGGGAGTGACTCCGAGGGACGACTTCGAAGATTACGAACCGCTCACGGTTCTGGATCACGTGAGCGAGCTGCCAAAGTTTCTTTCAAAACTATAGCTAGTCTGATTGCGAAAAGGACCCTTGAACGTGCGGAGTGCTATCCGCCGTTATTTGCGAGTTTCTTGTAGACGGAGTAGACGTTGAAGAGACGATCGGTTGCGGCGGGGTCGCTTCGCGCCAACAGGGTGATCATCTCGTCGCGCTCGGCGAGTAACGACCTGAGTCCCTCACGCTGCGCCGGAGTGAACAGCGACGCATTATCGCTATCCATCTGGCGGCGTAAGTTTGTGTAGAAGTCGCTCGTAAGCTGGCGGGCGGGTTCGTAATGACCGCGCTGGACATCAATCACTGCCGCTGCCAACGTGTTTTGAAGTTGGGCCAAACGCACCGCGCGCTGGGCAGCGTCACGCTGCTCGATTGAATGGGCTGCCTTAAACCACAGCGGAACAAATCCCAGCAGGAAAAAACCGACACACAAAGTAGCGTATAGGGCAACACGCTTCCAGGGAATTGCAAGTGCCGAGATCCCCGGACTCAGTCCGTTGCTTTCACTGGTAACTTGTTGCCCTACAGCTCTCACCGCTTGCTCTCTGTTCAGCTCTAAAGGAGAAGCACTGAATGACTGTCGAACCTTGTTCCCCACCCTGAGATTAGGCCCGACGACCGCAGCCATCGTAATCAAATTCGCACCCCAATGAATCCGTGTTAACACAGAGGCTCGTGAGTATTTACCCCTACGCGAGACTTGGCCAGACCAGTCACAGGAAAACTAATCCGGCCGTCCCAAACAGGTGAAATCACCTATGACGTCTAAGTGATGACACCGATGCTCCACTACTTCGACTCTTCTACGATATCCACGGGATCAGTGAAGCCATCATCGGAAAGTGAGAATACAAATGGGTACTAATTCAAGGCGTTTCATCCATTCAACCTTATTCGTGCTGGCGATCGTGTTTCTATCTTCCGCGTCGATCGCTTATGGACAAAACACCTCGAGCGCGTCGGGACAGGGACAAGTTGCGGCAGTGACCACTTCTCCACGGAATCCGGTGGCTAACCAACCCGTGTATACGGACTATCGGGGCGTGAAGATCGGCATGAGCGCCGACGAAGTACGCTCCAAACTTGACCAGATTAAGAAGGGCGACCGCCAGGACGTGCTCGTCTTTTCGCAGAGTGAAGCAGCGCAGATCTACTACGACGACCAGGGAAAGGTGAGCGCCATTTCTATCGATTACTTCGGCGACGTCAGTAAAGCGCCCACGCCTGATGCAGTGCTGGGAGCACCACTACAAGCTAAACCTGACGGTTCCATGTATCAGTTGAATCGTTACCCCGAAGCCGGTTATTGGGTGTCGTACAACCGCACTGCCGGAGACAAGCCAATCATAACGATCACGGTGCAGAAAATGTGACCCGTGGCCGCCGGCACGAGCTACTGTCATCGGGCGCTATAAGACCGCGAATGCCTCACCAGTTTCGTTGTTGCTATACTTACTCCTCCGCAAATAAAACTTCGGCGCAGGAGATGTGAGTTGGGTATTCGCGGCAAATTGTTGCTTCTGGCAGCCGGTATAGCGGTGCCGCTGGTCCTCGTCGGCGCACTTGACCTCAGAAATATGTGGCAACTGAGTCGTTCTCAATTGAACGACTCCTTAAGGCAACAAGTAGATCTCGCATCCGTAGCTCTCGAGCGCTGGCTCGATAACCAGAAGAAGGCACTGGACGCGATCGCCGCCCTCGCCGGTGACAAAGACACCCGCGCCCCCACAATTCGCGAGAATCTCGAAAGCGTTTTGCGAACCAGACCGTTCTGGCTGGATTTGCGTATCACAACCGCTGCCGGGACGACATTGCTGTCACAACCAAACCGCAAAGAAGTCCTGCCAACCGCCCTAACGGAACACGTCGTCGCGCAGATTCGTCAACCAGATTCCTGGGCCGTGATTACCGATCGCACCGTAGACGAGGCACGACCCATTGTCATAATTGCGGTTCCGATTGAGAAAGGCGGCGCTGTCATCGCGCGCATCGATGGTGCGGCAATCAATCAACTCTTCGACAGCATTGAACTGTCACAACAAGTGATCATTTCGGTCATCGATTCCGATGGGCGGGTTCTATACAGGCGTCGAGGCTCCGAAGCTCCTTCGGAAGCCGATGTAACCTGGTCGCCGATCGCATCGCTCGTCACCGACGAACGAACCAGCATCCTCGAGCGCACGAGTCCGATCGACGGTGTGAAACGCGTGTATGGCGTTGCGCACGTCCGCCAAACGGGCCTCGTGGCGATGATCGGAATTCCCAGCTCGACCTTGTATGAGCCGGCCCGCCAGCGTCTGATTCGTTACGCCGTGATCGGCTTCATCGCGTTGTTAGTCGCCGTGGCGGCGGCGCTGGTGATTGAGCGAAGTATCGTATTTCCAGTGCGGCGGCTGCGTGGCGCGGCACAGCTTTTGGGTAGCGGCGATCTAACCGCTCGCGCACCGCGACTCGGAGGCGGAGAGATACGCGACCTCGGAATCGCTTTCAACACCATGGCTACTCAGATCGCCGAACGTGAAGAACGACTCAAGGAGCTGGATCGATTGAAATCCGATTTCGTCAGCAGTGTTTCACACGAATTGAAGACGCCGTTGACGACGATCAAACTGCTGGCCCACTTGTTACAGCGAAGCGACCTTGACGAAGAAGAGAAACTCGATTATGCGAAGACCATTGCCGTTGAATGCGACCGGCAGATCGATTTTGTCGGCAATCTGTTGGACCTTTCACGCATTGAATCGGGCGCTTACAAGCTGCGTCAGGCGCGGGTGGACGTTCGTAAATTGATTCTGTCGTGCGTGGACATCGAACGATACCGTGCCGAATCGCTTGGTCTCACGCTCACCACGAAGCTGTCGCCTCACTTGCCTGCCGTCAGCGGCGATTTCGAGGGACTGCGAAGAGTTGTTCGCAGTTTGATCGACAACGCGATCAAATACACACCGTCGGGCGGACAGATTACAGTCGCTGCTGAACATCTCGATGGCAGCGTAACGATCAGCGTGAGCGATACAGGTAAAGGCATCGCTGAAGTCGATCTGCCCAACATATTCAACAAGTTCTATCGAGCGACCGGAGACGAAGACGACGGCGACGAAGGGGCAAATGGTACGGCTGGATCCGGCGTTGGTTTGGGACTCTATTTGGCGCAACACATCGTCGGCCAACTGAACGGCAAAATGACTGTCGAGAGCAAGCAAGGGGTCGGCACAACGTTCCGCGTCATTTTGCAAGTATGGGTTGAGAGTGGCGCCGCCGAGAAAGATGAGGAGAGTGCCGATGCCAAAGCGTTTGTTGGTAGTTGACGACGAGCCAAATCTTCTACGCGCTGTCGCAGCCTGCCTCAAAGCCGAGAACTACGAGGTGAGCACTGCGCGCAGCGGGCACGAAGCACTCGTGCAACTGGCCGAATCAGTGCCCGACCTGATCATCAGCGATATCAGAATGCCGGGCATGGATGGATACAAGCTGGCGCGGCAACTGCGCGGTTCGCCCAGAACGGCGCTTGTTCCAATCGTGTTTCTGACGGCGAAGGACGAGACTGCGGATCGTATCGAGGGCTTCCGTGCCGGTGTCGACGCTTACCTGACGAAACCTTTCGAGCCCGATGAACTCATCGCGGTCGTAAATGCGATTCTCAGTCGCGTGGAACGAACTCATTCACAAATCGCTCGACTTGTCAGCTCAGCCGACGCGCAGGAAGCGCCGGCAAGTTTTCAGGACGAAGCGCTGACGGATGCGGAGAATCGCGTGGCGGTCGCTGTTTCGCGCGGCCTGAGTAACAAAGAGATCGCCGCCGAACTCGAGATTAGCGTGCGAACTGTGGAGAACCACATCAGTCACATACTCGATAAGAAAGGTTTCAGCAACCGCGTGGAGATCGCACGCTACGTGTTCGAACAGAAGCAGTGAGCTTTATCAGCGGTTTCTGAAGCGTGCAGATGTAACGTCCGGAACGTTCCCGTAGGTGAAATCACCTACAACGAGTAGGTATAAAACCTGATGTACTCACGTTGCACGGGCTTATTATCAAAGGACTCATCAGGATGTGACCGTGGGCGCTTTAAAATCCTGGGAAAGCGTCAACACCGTGAGGACATCACATCCGCCCGGACACTTCGAGGCGCCGCTGGGGGCGCCTTAAGTGTATCGGGGTTTAGTGCCCAACTGCGGCGGCCCTTTCGAGCGGCATCAACAAACGATCGATTCCGTGTATCACACCGTTTCGGGCATCAAGATCTGGATGCAACACGTTCGCGCCGCCCACTTTCAACTGCGCGAAGCTGTCGATAATAAGCTCGATACCGTAAACAGTGGGAATCGTGCAGAGATCTCTTAGCTCGTGCGACATGATCTTGCCGGGGACAACGTGAAATCCGAGCACGTCCGCTAAGGTTCCCTGGTTCTCAGCACTCAACAAATGCTGAAACATTTCTGTTGAAAGATAAGCGAACGAGATATCCACCGGCGCAAACAGTGTGAACGTTTCCTGGCCTCGAAGGCGCTGCTCCAAACGCGAACCCTCAAGTAAGCGCGTGAAAGTTTGAAAGATTCCGGTTTTGATTGCGGTGTCGATGACGTTTAGTGTTTGCACTGGCAGCCCTCCTCTAACAGCGTGGACAAGCCCGGGTACAACCTTGGAAGCGTAATGAATACCCCCCACTGTCTTCGACAGCGTTTGCACCTACCCTACTAGGTGATTTCACTCACAACAGAACCGGCAGAATAAAGTTATCCTTCGCAGTGCGTGGCTGCTGCTGCGAATCTCGCGAACAACTGATGGGTATGTCCGATCAATATATTTCCGAAGGTCTTAAGAGGTTTATCAAAGAGAAGATCCAAACGGTTCTTAGATTGGAAGTTCTTCTTCTCTTGCGTCATCATGAACCCAGGGCATTCACAGCTAGTGAGCTTGCCAATGAACTCGGTGTCGAGAACGAAACGACCGCAGAGGAGTTGACGGAGCTTGAGGCGGGCGGATTCCTGGTCCAATCAAAGACCCGGGAATTCAAATACCATCCTTTGAATGAAACGCTGGCATCGATGATCGACCAGCTCGCATTCCGTTATGCAAATCAGCGTATTGCTATATTGAGTGTAATGTTTTCAGAACATCCCGACCGGGCCCGCCTCTTCGCCGAAGCATTCAGGATCATCCGCAACACCGAAATGCGAACGACGAAAAAGAACACATCAACAAAAATTTAAAGCTCAATTCCTCACTTCCCTGAGCGGAAGGTTGCGGTTGCAAGTGCAAGTGAACACCAGCGTCGGACGTTATCTCGGGAAGCCGCTCGGCAGAGTGCTCCTCGAGATGATGGAAGCGATCGCAGCGACGCAGCATAGCCTTGCCTCAAAAGTCCCTTTTTTAGCGGCTGTGCAAAAGCGACTAACGCGAGTGAAGATGTTGCGCGCAAAGGCGCAAAGACATCAGCGCAAGACACCTAATACTCTGCGTCTTTGCGCCTTTGCGCGAGACATATTCTTCCCATAGGTTCCGCCACAGAAGTTGAGTACTTTTCGTGTGAAGCGAGCTACGGTTGCGCAACCAGCACGGCTCGGGCAACCGCGATTATCGCCAGCGCTCTTGGCGCATCCGCCTGAAAAGTCTTGCTGACATCCAGCGCCTGATAAAAATTCTGTTGGGCAAGCTTCGTAAAAACGTCAGTCAAATCTGCTGCTGAAGCCAGTTCAAGGCTCAGCCGGATGCTGAACTTCCCTTCAAGCGTCAGAGTCGTCTGACCGCGCTCTCCCGTGAAATCCGGGACAGCGTTGGCCGCCTTGATTGTTTCGCTGAGCAGTTCCCAGGTGCGGGTTCGGTCCAAAACCGAGAACGGAGGCAATAACGCGACGATGGCGTAAGCTCTTTCCGCCGTGCCCGCATCAAGACGTCGCGTTTCCGTCAAAGCTTCATCCAACAGTTCCGTTGCCCGCACCGGATCGTCCTTTAACTTGAGTTCAGCTACTCGAGTCAGGAAATGCGTTCTAAGGATACGCGGCAACTCTGCCTTTCTTATCAACAACAGCGCCTCATCTGTTCGCTTGTCTTTAACGAGAGCACGAAGCAGCATGTAGTCGACAAACGTTGTCACGCCCTTACGCGTATCAGCGTCCTCAATCTTTTCCGCGAACTCACGCGCGGCACGAGCATCGCCTTTCTCCGCGGAACGCATAGCCGCGAAAGCGTACGCCCTGTCTCGTTCGCCACTGTTCTTCGCTCGATCGAGACGTTCGGTCAATTCGTCGTTCGACTCTTCGACCCCCAGCATCCCGCGCCTCAGTGCCACTTCACCGGTGTTCGCGGTTGTCTGTGCTGCCTCCGGCCCAAAAGATGCAAGCTGAGCGTTCAACGGGCCGACGAAATCGGACGCGAACCGCTGAAACAGCGGCAACAATCGCATCGTCATGAAGTGCGTGCCTGCCCTGCCCGCCGACGACTGATCGATCTGAGTCAACGGCCGCATCAAGATCCCGGCAGCGATTTCAAAGAAAGCTCTGCGCAGTTGTGGCGGGAGATTGGGCGCCTCTCGCCGTGGATAGCTATTGCTGGATGGAATGCCGCCTCGTGACACAACCAGGTAAATTGAAGGGGTGAACGCATATGAGGTCAGCAGTGAAACGGTATTTGCATCCGAAGCAGGATCTGCACCGGCGATCGCCAGTAGTGATGCAAACCGGCGATCAGCACCTAAGGCGTCCTTCTCCCGCAGAGACACGAGGAATTCAATGGCTTGCGAAGTAATTCGCGTAAGAGCCGGATCTGCAAACTGTAAAGCGCGCTCGAGGTTGTTATTTGCCAGCAACTCACTCGCGAGTCGCAGTCTTTCAACACCTTCCGCAGTGGATAATTCACGCGCGGCGATCTCTGGGTCGGCGCCGTCTGCCGGCGTCAGCTTCGCGAGAAACTCCTCGCCCAGCGCATGATCGCGAAGCGAAGCAAGTTTGAGTATCTCTCGACGAAGATTTGTTCGCGGTCGGTTACTGGCCGCATTCTTCGGTCGTTGGCTCGTGAGGTTTGAAACGGCGCCGGCCTGGTCCAATGTTTCAGCTATGTCCCAGGCCCGTCGAAACAGTGTTCGCGCGGCTTCTCGATCGTGACTCCAAATTACATCCGCAATTTGCGCCTGAACTCGTGCGCGCAAAGGTTCATCGTTGTAACTACGCGCCTCAACGGCTAGTGACTGGAGCAGTGAAAGCGCCGTTGCGCGACGTTGCTGAAGGCCCGCATCGCCCTTGTCTTTTTGCGACTTCTGGTTGGCGGAACGGATTGTTTGTGCGCTTACGAAGGTGCCGAGAACGATCACCACCGCCACAAGCCGTAAGAGGTTCATTGCCACGGAAGCATGATACATCCGCTAACAGTTAATGTAGAATGCCGATCAAACCGGAACTAAGACGCCAATCAGGCGTTAACGATGCGGTTCTGAAATGAGATCCTCAACTCGATTTAACCTGCTCATCGCAATTCTCCTTGCTTGTGTTTGCGTCGTCTCGGCGCAAGAGGTTCCAAACAAGAAAGGCGGGTCAATCACTGGCCGTGTAACGTTGGCCAATAAAGGTGTGTCAGGTGTGACGGTCAGCATCACGATGAGCGGTGACGCTTTGTCAGGGTCAGGTCTGACACTAAGCGCCATCACCGATGACGAGGGACGATTCCGAATCTCCAATCTATCGCCGCGGACCTACTTCGTCTGGCCCCTCGTACCGGCGTTCGTCGTAGCAGAGGCGACGGGGATTTACCCGCATGGAAAAAGCGTTTCCGTTCTGGAAGGTGAAGCTGCTGAGGACATCAATTTCACGCTGACGCGAGGCTCTGCCATCACTGGCAAAATCGCGGACTCGACCGGGCGCGCCGTCGTCGATGAGCGCGTGCGCATTCTTCCCGTCCAGCCAAATCTGCAAAGACTTATTAGTGCGATCTATCCGAGCATCAACGACATTCGCACCGACGATCGTGGCGTTTATCGCGCGTACGGCCTGCCCGCCGGGACGTACAGAGTGGCTGTTGGTGATCCGCAGTTTGCAGTCTTCACGACCACGAGCGGACGGCGCTTTTACCCGCAAACGTTCCATCCCGACGTGACTGAAGAAGCAAAAGCAAAAACCATCGAACTCGCGGAAGGAGCCGAGGTCAACGATGTCGATATAACTGTTGCCCGCCCGATGACTGGTTTTTCGGCAAGCGGCCGTTTTGTTGACGTGAACGGTGGACAGCTCCTCCCGAACATCAGTTTTGGTCTGACGGTGATTTCAGACTCAGGCACGTCGCGCGGGTATGTGAGTCTCCGCGGAGTTTCCACGAGCAGCGGACTGTTTCAAATAGATAACCTCCCGCCGGGTACTTACGCGGTGAGTGTTTTGAGTGGCTCCGGCAGCGGTTACTCCGGCGCTTCAGAATCGTTTGTCATTCGGGACGCCGACGTCGGTGATATCGACGTCAAAGTCCATCGAGGCTCCACGATCTCCGGCAACGTAGTCGTCGATGGCATAGACGACCGCGCAATCTTCGCAAGACTGTCGCGCGTGCAGCTTCAGGCATACACCTGGTCCACCGGCAATTCCGTCGGCACTGTGACCTACAGCGACATAAATACCGATGGAAGTTTTCAAATCGGTCCGTTGCGCGCTGGGAAGCTGCAAATTTCGCTCAGTTCCGCTGACAGAAATGTAACACCAGAATTTGCACTGCTGGCGATACAACAAGACGGCATTGATAAAGGCCAGGGGCTTCAGATCAAGGAGGGCGAAAACATTTCCGGCATTCGGCTGGTGGTTGGCTACGGCACCGGAATTATTCGCGGAACTGTTCGCGTCGAGGGTGGCACGCTACCGCCCGGCACTTACATGGATGCCGCGTTTGTTCGTCCCGGTAGCTCGCTGACGATCGCGCACACTCGCGTGGATGCGCGCGGGCAATTTGTATTCGAGCGTGTGCCGCCGGGGAATTATGAAGTTGGCGTTAACGCTTATCTACCGACTGGCCCAGTGTCCGCACGGCAGCTGGTTGCAATCAGCAACGGGATCGCGACTGAGATAACCTTGACGTTAAATCCCAACGTCACTCCGAAGCCTCGGCCTTGAGATCCTTCGCACGATCAATGGTAACGATGCTCTACACGCGCCGCCTGGTCCTAATATTCGTAGCAACTCTTCTGGCGCCGTATTCCTGTTCGACGCATGCAGTGGCCCAGGTGTCGACCACCAATACCAAACTCGGATCGATAAAGGGACGCGTAGTTTCCGATGGACAACCGCTGAACAACGCGGTCGTAAGCGTTTCCAGCGTCAACATACCCCGCCAGTCTCGTGCCGTACCCACTAACGACAATGGCGATTTCGAAGTTAAGGGATTGGAAACAGGTCTGTATCGCGTTCAGGTAAACGCGCCTGCTTACGTCAGCCCGCCCGGCGATGCGGATCAGGAGCTCTATCGGGTGGGTGATTCGATCACCGTGAACATGCTCAGGGGCGGCGTTATTACGGGAAAAGTTTTGACTGAGCGCGATGACCCCGTCGTCGCTGTCCGCGTGCGCGCGCTGATGATTCGCGACGCGAATGGCCGGCGACCAGACTCCGTCGAGGAGTCGAACGACAAATTAACCGACGATCGAGGCACTTATAGGATTTTTGGATTGGCGCCCGGCACTTATGTCGTTTACGCAGGGGGGCGTGGATTTTCGGGAACGGGAGCAAATGCATACGACAACGATGCCCCTACTTTCGCGCCGTCATCCAGCAGAGACACTGCCGAACAAATATCGCTCGCTGCTGGAGACGAACGTACGATCGATATTCGTTATCGCGGAGCTGGCGGTCACGCTATTAGTGGCAACGTTATCGCGCCGACCACCGCAGACTCGCCCTGGATATCAATCAACCTCGACCGCGTAGTCAAGTCGGCGCTGGATTTCAGATTGTCAACTTATCAACGAGCAGGGACAAAAGGCTTCGACTTCCGCGGTGTCGCGGATGGAGATTACTTAATTTGGGCACGATACTGGTCTCGCTCTGACGAGGCGCTCATTTCCGAACCAAAGCGAATCACTGTGAAAGGGGCAGACATTTCCGGGATTGAACTGGTTACGAAACCGCTGGCGTCAGTTGCGGGCGTAGTGCTTGTGGAGCCGTCGACGATTGCGGAATGTGAGGACAAACGGCGCCCGTTGTTTAACGAATTAATCGTTTCTCTTAAACGCAATCAAAGGCAACCGTCCAAAGCTTCAGAACGGGATCAACAACTGGAATTGCCACTTTTCAGTTCGTCACAGGTATCGCCCGATGGCGCCGGAAGTTTTCAAATGCGTAACCTTGCTGTCGGTGAATACCATTTCGATCTCCGCACTATCGCAAAATACTGGTATCTGCGGTCGGTAACGTTGCCGGCCGCGAAAGATGCGACGCCAAATGATCTCGCGAGAGGTGCGCTCACGCTGAGATCGGGAGAGAGAGTGACAGGCTTGAAAGCGACACTGGCAGAGGGCGCAGCGTCGATCAGCGGACAAGTCGAGTTACCCGAAGATCGGCGATCGGACCGGATCGTCTTTTACGTTGTGCCGGCGGAGAAAGACCGGGCTGACGACGTGCTGCGCTACTTCGCTGCTCCAGTTGTCGATGACGGCACGTTCTCTCTGGACCATGTGCCGCCGGGACGTTACTGGACCATCGCAAAGGTTGTCACCACGGAAAACGACACCAATACCACCGCATTGCGTCTGCCGCTGGCTGCTGCCGCGCGCGTGAGACTGAGGCGCGAAGGCGAAGCTGGGAAGTCGGAGATCGAACTAAGGCCTTGCCAAACTGTGCGGAATCATAAAGTTTCTGTAACTTTGAATTAATGATCCAATGCTTTCGCAGATTGCTGGTCCATTCTCTTTATTTGACGACTTCCTCTTTCGATTAAGACGCCCGCCATCCCGCCACTACCGCAGATGTTTGTTGAAGAAGTCCAGGGTGCGCGTCCACGCAAGTTTCGCGGCCTCTTCGTCATAACGCGGCGTTGTGTCGTTATGGAAGCCGTGCTGTTTACCCTCGTACATGTGGACCTGATAGACCTTGTTGTTGGCCTTAAGTGCTGCCTCGTAGGCGGCGATGCCTTCGTTGATCCGCTGATCATTACCCGCGTACTGGAGTAGCAGTGGTGCCGAGATCTTCGGAACGTCGTCAACGCCTGCCTGGCGGCCGTAAAACGCAACTCCGGCGTTCAGATCAGGGCCAAGGCGCACGGCGAGTTGATTCACGATCCCGCCTCCGAAACAAAAACCGACTGCGCCGAGTTTGCCTGTCGAATCGGACCGCGCTTTGAGCCACTTGGCCGCGGCGACGAAATCTTCCGTCATTTTCTTACCGTCGACTTTGCGGAACGCTTCCGCGCCTTTTTCGTCGCTGCCGGGATAACCGCCGACCGACGTCAACCCGTCAGGAGCGAAGGCGACAAAGTTCGCAAGTGCGAGGCGCCGCGCGACGTCTTCGATGTAAGGATTGAGCCCGCGGTTCTCGTGAATAACGAGCACCACCGGCAGCTTTCCGGTTTTCGCGGGACGCGCAAGATAGCCTTTGATCGAACCATTCCCTTCCGGAGACTGCACGGTTTCGTAACCAACCTTGATCCGTTTGTCATTCGGCGGCACTTGCTGCGCCCAGGCGTAATTGGGACGGAGGCCCTCGAAGATTGCGGTCACGGTCAGACCGCCGACCGCGAACTTCGCGGCGCCGTCGAGGAAAGCTCGCCGGCTGATGTCGCCGTGTTGATATTCGTGAAAGAGGTCCAATAACTCCTGCGGGTAATCACTTGCTACTTTGCGTTCCATTGTTTCTCCTTGAGTTGAGTCTGCTTGTGATCGCAAACGAATGCTCGCGTAGCGCGCACTCTTTGGTCCCGGTCCATGGTGGTTAGGATAGCGTGTCATCCGGTCGGGAGTCACGTTTGCATAAAGTTGCAACGCGAATTTAGAAAGCTACACTCGTTGACGAGAATCCGGCTGTCGTGAATATTCGGGTGGCGTGAGGTGATTTTCGGGAAAAAAGATCTTCGAGAAACAAAGCTGGTGATTGGCTAATCCACGTAATGTTCCCCAAGACTCGACTTCAACGCGGCGGGTACCTCTTTCCAGGTAGCTGAAACCAGTTCCGTCACCGGGAATTCAAACGCATGCATCCGAGAGCCCAGCCATCTACCGCGAAGCTCTTCGTATCGCCAGCAATAATACGGGCCGCCCGCGCGCCTTGTGTAAAAGACTCCACTCCAGGAATCGGGCCTGTTTTGATCGATATAAACCCTAAGACCGTTCATTGACCTACTCAGCTTTCGGCAGGTCCGAATCGGGAGCGTGCTCGATCACGCTCGTTCTCCCAACACTATCAATGGCACTCAGACTCGTTTGAGGCTTGTTCCCATTTTGGCCTTTGAAATGGACGAGGCCGAGTCTCAATTCCTCAAGAGCAATGCTCGTATTTCTTCGCTTCAGAGGGTCGGCGGGAATTCGCGGCTGCGCACCGCGGAAGAGCTGCTTACTTCTGTGACCAGCGAGAAGGACCAACTGAAATCGCGAAACGATTCCCGGCCAGTCTTCATTGCCGTTATCATCCGTAACGGCTACACCTCTTGCTGCTGCTATGGCTGTTCTCAATGTTCGGTATCCCCTCTGCCGGGTGGACCACATTCAGCTTATTTAAAAAACCAGCTTCAGTTCGATCCTGCACACAGAAGTCTTCGGATTGCGCGGAGTTAACTTCGCACGCACGAGAAGATTGGTGGCTTGTTATTTCAGGTGATCTGGGAAATTCCAGAAGAACTGAGAAGGAGTTAAGCAGACTCGATTCAAATTGACACTACGCTCATCGAGAGGGCAAGTCAACTAAATGGCGTTTTGTTTACTAAGTGGATTGGCTATATGCCTCGTTCAACTTTCGAAAGTGGTAGCCCATTGCTGCCAACCGCAGCGTCTCGGCAAGGCTGTCGTGATGCTTGACACACGCTTGAGTGAAGAAGCGCCAGAACTCCTTCCGTTCGCCATCTAATATTCCCAACTTGACCATCACGCGCGTGAATGCCGTAACCGCGCTGACAACACTATAGTGCTGGGGCTCTACAAATTCCTGGGCGGTCCTTTTCATCGAGTCCAGCGCCCGTTGATAGTACTCACGTGGAGAGTAAATGGTCTGCATGATCGACTGATAGCCTTTGATTAGCATCGCCGGATCCATGCGCGTCTTGAAATTCAAGGAGCAACTCGTATTGTTTCCCGAAGCTTCTCCCAACAAACGCCCCTCCCTCTCCAGCCGTTTCCATAACTGGGTGTCCGGAAGCGCGTTGAGCAGGCCGACCATCGCCAGAGGGATCGCGCTCTTTCTGATGAAGTCGATCTGTCGCTCAAAAATGTCCTCGGGATCGTTGTCAAAGCCGACGATAAAGCCCGCCATCACTTCCATACCATAGCTCTGAATCTTCTCTACTGATTCGAGCAGGTTACCTCGGTTTTGTGACTTCTGAGCTTCTTTCAAACTCTCTTCTACCGGAGTCTCGATGCCGAGGAATATGCGTCGAAAACCGGCTTCTCGCATGTCCTCGAGCAGCGCCTCATCGTCTGCCAGGTTCACGCTTGATTCGGTCAGGAGAGAGAACGGATAACCATTTCGCTTCTGCCACTCCGCGAGCTCGGGCAGCAGCAGCCTGACGTTCTTTTTGTTGCCGATGAAGTTATCGTCCACGATAAATACGGTTCCGCGCCAGTTGAGGTCCCGCAGGGTCTCAAACTCAGCCAGCATCTGTTGAATGCTTTTGGTTCGTGGTACGCGCCCGTAGATTTCAATGATGTCGCAGAACTCGCACGAGAACGGACAACCGCGTGAATACTGCACGGACATCGCGCTATAGCGCTTCAAATTCGCCAGGTGAAAGTGGGCGACAGGAGTCACCGCAAGCGGTGGACGTTCGGCTGCCTGGTAGCGCCGTTTTGCAGTTCCATCCGCGAGGTCTTTTACAAACTGCGGTAACGTAGTCTCCGCTTCTCCGACAAAAATGTGATCCGCGTCCGGCAGGTCTTCGATCGTGGTGGTGACGTATGGCCCACCAAGCACTATGCGTTTCCCGCGCGACTTGCAGCGTTCCACGACTTGTCTAAGCGAATCTTTCTGTACCAGCATCGCCGTGGCGAATACCATGTCGGCCCAATCGATGTCTGACGTTTTTAGCGATTCCACATTTAAATCGATCAGTCGTCGCTCCCAGCTCGCCGGTAGTAAAGCAGAGACGGTCAACAGCCCCAGTGGTGGAAATGCACAGCGCTTACCCTCGAATGGCAGCGCGTGTCGAAAACTCCAGTAGGTATCCGGAAACTCCGGGTTGATTAACAGAACTTTCATAACAACGCGCTCCTTACATCACTCTGCTGGTCCATGTTCCGGGGCGACAACTAGTTGTGGGCCGCTGGCGGTTTGCGCGCCCATGCGGCGCAACCAGCGGAAATGCGACGAGAGTCCCGCACGAAAGGAGGTGTGCTCGCCGTATCTCACTCCAAATTCTCGACAGGTCTGTTCCACAAGGCTTGAGATAGCCGGATAATTGACATGACATACGCGAGGGAAAAGGTGATGTTCGATTTGAAAGTTCAAACCACCCAAAAGCCAACTCTCCACTCTGCTGCGTCGAGCAAAATCCACCGTAGTTTCGACTTGATGGACCGCCCAGGCATTTTCCATCGAGCTGGAGTTTTCTTGCGGCAAGGGGAACTCCGCCTCTTCAACGCAGTGGGCAAGTTGAAACACAACGCTGACAACCATGCCCGCCAGAGCGACTGTCAGAACGTAGAACAGGAGCACTATCCAGAGGGGATGGACCAACAGCGGTAATCCAAACGCCAATGTGAGGAACAGTGCTTTGCCGCCGACAAACCCGACGAGTTCCCACCTTTTTGGCCGGGGCATTCGCGTCGACCCTATCCGCCCAAGGATTACGTCACGGAAATCGTCGTACAAATGCCACTTGATGACATTCAGCCCGTACAGTGGCCACAGATAGAAATGCTGCCAGCGATGGAGTTTGAATCTCTTCTGATGTGGCGTTAACCGGCCGAAAACAGAAATATCAATGTCGGCGTCATGGCCCGTGATGTTTACGTAAGTATGATGTACGACTACGTGTTTCCAATGCCATACGTAAGAACTGGCACCTATGAGATCCATCGTCATGGCCGCCAACCGGTTGATCCAGGCACGATTTGAATAGGAATGATGACTGCCGTCGTGCTCGATATTAAACCCAATCGCCGCCATTGACAGGCCCAGTAGAACCGCCAGGGGAAAAGCTAGCCACCAGGATCCCGCCACGAACACGAGCAAAAAATAGAATCCAGCAAAAGCAGTCAGAATAATTGCGGTCTTCACATACATTGCGGGGCAATCGCGTGGACTGAGGCCCGAACTGCGGAAATAGTCATCGACTCTTCGCTTTAACTCTTTGTGAAAAGCATTGTCTCTTCTGAAAGTTAATCGGTTTTGAGTAACAGCGCCAATATCATTAACGGCCATACTTAAGAAATTCTCCCAAACTGGTTACCACGACACTTTGATGCTCCGCCGAAGTCTATGTTACCGATCACACATAGCAACTTCTTGTCAAAAAGGGCGTGTACTGCTGAAGTGACAAAAAGATTACAAGCGGTGACTTATTTTGTGCGAAAGAGTACGTATAAACGGTGTGGTTCTGAGATCTGGAAGCTTTAAACGGAACTCAATTCAGGTAGGCATCCGATTCGGCTTTGATGATCGCATAACAGTCGCAGGATCTCGCCTCTAGGCCCTTCCGATTCAAAACAGTAATCATTCCTCGACTGTAACGAATCAGCTTCGCTGACTGTAACGCGCCGGCGGCTTTGCTGATGCCTTCCCGGCGGACGCCCAACATGTGGGAAAGGAATTCCTGCGTCAGCGGAAACTCCTCCATTCCTAAACGATCGCTTGTCATTAATAACCAACGGGCAAGTCGAGCATCAACCAAATGAAAGCGGTTGCACGCAGATGTTTGCGAAACCTGAGTCAGGAGCGAGTGCGAATAACGATGCAGGAGGCGATGTAAACCGCCAAGCCGGTTTGCTTCCATACGCACCGCCGCTGAGGTCATTCTCATTGCTGTGCCCGAGCCTTGCACCAGGGCGCGTGTAGACGAAGATCCGACGCCCATAAAGACGGCCAGACCAGCCATTCCCTCGTTTCCCACCATTCCCACTTCAAGCCATAAAGTATTCGACAGTTGTGAAATCAACGAAATGATTGAATCGTTAGGGAAATAGACATGTTTAATCTCATCGCCGGGTTCGTACAATTCCTCGCCCAACGCCAAACTCACTGTCTTCAGCTTGGGCATTAAACGCTCGTATTCTTTCTTTGGAAGCGTGGCCAGCAACCGGTTGACGCTCGGGCCGCCATCACGACTGCTCTTCAAAAATGACATTCTCTCAACTCCAGACGAACTCAGCGACAGAAGAATTACAATTCGAAAACCGTTTTATGAGTAGCATTCACTCGGTGATGAGTCTGTGCGCGAACACACATACGGAAGTTGCGGGGATCGCTATGTTAGCGAGCGTACAAAAGACGTAAAACGAGCCAATAACCTATGTGTGCTAAGACACATAACCGTGTTATAGTGCAGCGCAAAGCGTAGCCTGCTTTGACACTTGGATCGAGTCTTCCCTCCTCCTCTTGCCCCTTTGCGCAATTCCGCGCAGATGAACAGGCTCTTAGGTAATTAAACCGGAGACCGGAAGATGAAAATACTGCTCTACAATCCAGATAATGGCGTGACGCGCAACTTCATGCCGCACCTCTGGATGTTTCTCCTTCAAGCACTCACTCCACCACATCACGAGACTGTTCTGATTGATGCTAATGCCCGTCCAATGAGTGATGACGACATAGTTCGGTTTGTGCGGGAGGAAAAGATTGACCTCGTCGGGATCGGCGCAATGACAAGAATGGTCGAGAAAGCCTACCGGGTGGCAGATGCGATTCGCCGATCAGGCGTGCCGGTTGTAATGGGCGGGCCACACGTCACCGAAGTTCCTGATGAGGCGTTAGGTCGAGATGGTGGAGCACGACACGCTGATGCCATCGCGCTCGGTGAGGCTGATGAAACGTGGCCGCAGATAGTTGAAGATGCTGCTCGCGGTGAACTCAAAGATATTTATGCGCCTGTTGACGAAACCGGAAAAGAGCGGAAGCCGAGTCTTCAGCCTTACCCCGCCATCCCATGGGAATCGTTGAATCTCGATCAATTCAACTTCTTCCCGAGTTTCCTGCGGCCCTTGTTGTCGCGAGTGGGCCCGCGTTGGCAAACGCTGCACATTGTTCCGATCGAGTCAGGACGAGGCTGTCCCTATGGTTGTGAGTTTTGCACCGTTACTGGATTTTTTGGCGACTCGATCCGCTTCCGCACCAATCAAAGTATTGTCGACGAACTGCTGACGTTAAAAGCGCGTGCTAAAGCTGATGGCGGTCTCATCTCAGTATTCTTCGTCGATGACAACTTTGCTATCAGTATCAAACGAACAAAATCACTCCTGCGCGACATCATCGCCGCCGGCGCACAACTCCCGTGGATCGCTCAAATTAGCGCCAACCTCCTGCGCGATCAGGAACTGGTTGATCTGATTGCGAAATCCGGCGGGAAGGTCATCTTTATTGGAATGGAGTCCATTGACCCAGTTAATCTGGCCGATGTTAAGAAGGGATTTAACAAGCCCGAAGAATACACGGGCGTGCTCGAACGTCTTGCTGAACGAAAAATCTACGCCATCACTTCGTTCATCATCGGCATGGATAACGACACACCCGGCGTCGCGGACCGGATCCTGCAACAGATTCGCAGTTGGCCTCCGGGCTTACCGGTTTTTGGTCAACTCACACCGTTTCCCTCTACACCTCTGTACAAGCGGCTCCAGGCAGAGGGCCGTCTGGTTCGGCCAAAACACTGGCTGAAGTTTGAGAAAAACACGATGGCCCACGTACCGCTTAAAATGACTATCGAGCAAACTCACCACGAGCTTGCCTATGCGTGGACCCACTCATACAGCGCCGCGCGCAATGCAGAAGCGGTTCAGGCGATGAGTTACGCCCCAGTTGGTCCGAGAATTTTTCACTTCATCACGCGGCTGGCGTTCCGCGCCATCTATTTTCCGCAAACAACCAGACGAGCATGGCTCAAAGTGTTTTTTGAGAATAGGCGCACCGTCTTCAGTCTTACGAAGGAAGCAATCGGTACCGTACTGGCTTCAGGGAAACAAAGGAAAGGAAAAGATGCCGGCTCCGCTGTTAGAACTCCGATCAGTGTAAATACTGACCATTGATGGAAGCCAACGAGAACTGCACGGCTGTTAGCCGAGTAACCGGTCAAACTCGTCTTTAACAACTCGATAACACTCGCACCCAATCTCTTCCAATTTACGCCGGTTGAGGATCTGTATGCGGCCTCGGACATAACTGATTGCTCCCATGTCCTGAAGATGACCCGCAGCCACGGTGACGCCCTCGCGCCGCACGCCCAACATATCCGCAATCAATTCCTGAGTCATAATCAATTCGTTCGTATCCACACGGTCGTGGCTTAACAACAGCCAGCGGCAAAGTTGCTGTTCGACAGAGTGGAGGCGGTTGCAAACGGCGGTCTGAGATATCTGGGTGATTAGCGCTTGCGTATAGCGCAGCAAGAGGCGTTGAAACTCCCCGCCCCGCGCGAATTCCGCCTGTAGCACCTGAGCTTTCATCCGAAGAGCGTCGCCCGCGCTTTGGACCACGGCCCGGTTCGGCATGGTCTCTCCGCCCATGAAAAGAGCGATCCCCACTACGCCATCATTGCCCGTCAATCCCATTTCGGCCGAGGCGCCGTTTTCCATGGTGTAGAGCAAAGAGATAATCGCCGTGGTTGGGAAGTAGACGTAATCCAAATGTCCGCTGAATTCGTAGACGACATCGCCAAGTGAAAATGAGACTTGTTGAAGAGTTGGGAGGACGCGTTCGAGGTCGTCCGGTGGAAGAGCGGCCAACAACCGATTCTTACTCGGATCTAGAAGAGTTGAAGAAACTCGCACGCCGTGTCTCCCCTTTCACTCAACTACTGGCGCGACGAGAAAGTTTTTTCGGTTCAGCAAGATAGCCAGAGCATATCACGCATGTGCGGTATCACACATACGCACATACGCGCTATGTGCGGGAAGGGTGTTGTTCGCAGTCTACTTATTGCCTTGAGCGTGAATAAGACGGCGCAAGCGATCCTGGAAGAGCACTTCCATCTTCCCCGGGTCTATCAATCTTGTGACTTCTCCGATACCGAACATCTGATGCGTCATGGATTGCCCGGCGCGGTATGTCAGTGTTCTGTCATAGGGCAATGGGGTTTTGTCCGAGAGGCGAGGCGACGTTCGTAGAGCGAGTTTGAACGTGCTGACTATGCCGCACTTCGAACAACTCACACGAGAAATCTGTCCGCGCTTGGTTACAGAAGTCACAATGTGCCCGCGTTCATCATTACAAACTGCGCAGAACTTATCAGTTCGGTCGCCTACCGTGAATAATTCCTTCTCCATTCGGTTCTCCCTTTCGCGGTCGTTTGTACCTCTGCAGGTGTGCCGGGAATCGTCACAAACAAAGCCTCCCCGCTAATTTTGTTACGCGGAGGCTTTGTCTTGAAAGAAAGTATCGCCGGAGTTTCCGGCGAAGAATTAATAACGAGATCGACCGCCGCCGTAACCGCCGCGACCTCCGCCGCCGCCCTTATTGCGGCCTCCGCCGAAACCGCCACGACCGCCACCGCGATCCTCGCGAGCCTTCGCTTCGTTGACGTTTAGTGTGCGCCCGCCGAGGTCATAGCCGTTGAACTGCTCAATCGCTGCATTGCCTTCTTCCGTGGAAGACATTTCGACGAATGCGAAGCCGCGTGACCGACCTGTTTCGCGATCCTCAATTACGTTTACTGATTCAACTGTTCCCGCTTGCGAGAACAATTGCTGCAAATCTTCGCTCGAAGTTTGAAACGAGAGATTGCCGACATATAGTTTCATAGACATGAGTGTTCGTACCTTTCCTGCTTTCAGGAGTAAAAAGAGAAGCTTTGAACCAGGTGTGCTTCGACGAAATGGAACCGAGCGAAGAAACGAGCGTTCGAATGCTCAATTGAGCAACTTCTACGAATTCAATAACCAACCTGCCCTCGAATCTTCAAATGCCGAGCTTTTGTTAGCGCGGGCGCATCACCTCGATGCGCGAGACAAGGAGTAGTCACTATGATGCCCTCTTTACAGACCAAGTTGCAACACCTCAGGGGGGTATCTCCACCACCGATAGTCCATTTTCAGCCAAACTTTAAGCTCGCATTTGGATCTCAGCGCGTTGCTTATGTGTGTTGCCGCACGGACGCCATGGGCCTTCAACGCGTATGTTCTACTCAGCCTGAATTCTCGACTTCCTTCCAATGCGGACGGGACATAGTTATGGACATGAGAGTAGTGGATTTTAGAAAAGCTAAGAAAAGCCGGCTGATTCTAGTCGTGGAAGATGTCTATGAAACGAGGGCGGGGATTGACACGTTACTGAAGGCGACTGGCTATCGCGTAGTTTTGGCAAGCGCCGAACAGGAAGTGAAAAACAGCACTCGGCCTGACCGACCCAACCTGATTCTAGTGAGCGGAGCAGGGTTACCAAACAACGTTCTCGTCACCGTGAGTCGTATACGAAAGGAAGCCGGCGTTGGGGATGAGATTCCGGTTGTAATCTTTTGCGCTCAAGAGGTCCCTGAAGGTGAAGAAGTCGCAATCGGTGGAAATGTATACCTGACCAATCCTGATAACTTCAATCAGTTGAGAAGTCTTGTCGCGCGACTGTTGCCAGAGTCCTCGCACGATGACATTACCGATGAAGAAGAGCAGACACTGGAGATTTATGACAAGCAACGATAGTCGAGCGACTTTGGGCGTCAGATTCATAGACACTAAACCGCGTATGCTGCTGGAAATCACTAACATGACCGAGAAGACGCTCAAGTCGGTTGAGATTCTGACAGTGTTTTTGACGGACGAAGAAGGTCCGGCTGGTCCATCCCGGGCACATATTCGATTTGACCCGATCAACTCGGTTCGACCAAACGAAAAAGCAGTTGTTTCGCACCGGACCTGGATCGATGGCATGCCCGCCACGGATGCAGAAGATCAGATCGGAAGGCTTGAGATTGTAGCGGGCGCCGCTAAACCCTACGTCCTGGATATTTCATGGGAAGATCTGGATGGAAAGACCAAGTTTCAAAGAATTCCAGTAGGACACTAGTCGGGAAGCTATCCATGTCATACCCATTCTGTCATGCGCCTACCCTGGAGCGTATGTGGTCTAACGCACGGACGCCTAAGTTCGATTACCCCATTCTGTAATCTGGCGTCGAAAATTTTTCAAATGAGGAGAATACGATTATGTTGTGGTTAATTCTTATAGGTTTGTTACTGCTCTGGTTGGTAGGGTTTTATGGCGGCTTTGTCACTACCAGTCTGATTCACCTGTTGCTGGTTGCTGCGGCGGTGGTTCTTGCACTCAATCTCTTGAAATCGTACCGAAACCCGGCATAGACGCACAGAACGAAGCATGGCGTCAGACCTACCGGACGATTCCATAAGAATCAGTAAAGATCACGCTTAGTCTAATGCTTCACGGGACCCTGCGAAATTATCCTCATTCCTGCGGCTTTTCTCGCAACACATTGACACGTCTTCGCAAGTTTGCATGAGATGTTGCAAGGGCATGCGATTTGCCGGATGAGGCGCAAGCCGAATTGGCGAACCGGGCGGCCGGATGACTCAACCGACTTACTTCAAGGCCGACTGATAACAGCTTCGCATCGCGCATGTCCTCAGTTGAGCGTAAGTCGATTCCGCGATCCACGTTTCGGTTTTGCTCCTCCCAAGCGAAACCGTTAATCGAAATGGCCACTTAGTCTCCATTCAGCGAAACCCAGAAACGAACAAAGAACCCAAACGCGCGAAGTCGCGCCGGGGAGAATAAGCAGGCACGCAGCATCGCCTGACTCTGCGTTTGATCACGTAAACCGGGGTCAACAAGGTAGACCTGTACCCACAATCCCGGTCGACCTGGAGGAGAAGTCTATGCCTACGCAAATAGACATAAAAACACAGTCCCCGCTCGACTCGCTTGAAGTCGAACCAGTGGAGCTGGTCCAAATCAAATCGCAAGCGAAAAAACTGCAATGGGTGCCCTCCAGGTACAACCTCAGAACCACCGCTGAGGATGGCAGATACATAGTCTGGAACAACTACACGGGCGCCATCTGCGTCTTCAACCCGCAGCAAAGGCAGGCGGTCCAAACTCTCCTGAATACGGGTTATTACGGTGAGGCCCGGGGGATCATCAACTACCTCACCGACCGCGGCTTTCTCGTTCCTAAAGGAACTAACGAGTATCGCCAGATTCAGCTTCGCTTTGGTCAGATGCACTATCGCAGCGACACCCTCGATCTGATTCTGCTGGCTTCGGAGGATTGTAATTTCCGCTGCACTTACTGCTACGAGGATTTCGCCAGAGGAACGATGCTGCCTTCAGTGCGCGAGGGCATAAAACGGTTCGTTGAAAAGAGGGCGCCGCAACTTCAAAACCTGACGATCGGCTGGTTTGGCGGTGAGCCACTTTACGGTTTTAAAGCCATAGAAGATCTAGCTCCCTTCTTCGCAGAAGTCGCCGAGAGACATTCGCTCCGGTATGTCAGTCACATAACCACGAACGCTTACCTGCTGACGCCCGACGTCGCCGAAAAGCTGTTGGCGTGGAACGTCGTCAACTACCAAATCACTCTCGACGGGATGCGCGAGCAACATGACAAGAAGAGACCTGCCAGAGATGGTACTGGCACTTTTGACACCATCATTTCCAATCTCCGTGCCCTCAAGCAGAGAGAGGAATATTTCCGGGTCCGCATCAGAGTCAACTACGACCACGAAAACTATCCCTACCTTGAAGATCTCTTGTCGCTTTTGCATGAGACGTTCGCCGGTGATCCGCGCTTCATCGTGGCGTTCCATGCGGTCGGCAGATGGGGTGGATCCAATGACGCCAACCTTGCGGTCTGCGGGCTCGACGAAGGAAAGGTGATGAAGGAACGCCTGCGCAAGTCGGCCCTGGATAAAGGCTTCGGCACAACCGGTACTTTGCGCGATATGAACGGTGCGGGCAGGAACGTTTGCTACGCTGCGCGACCTTACAATTTCACGATTGGCGCCGACGGCAAGGTGATGAAGTGCACCGTGGTGCTCGATAAACAAGAACACAACATCGTCGGGCAAGTGACGGCGGACGGCGAATTAAATCTCAATTTCGAAAACCTGGCCCGCTGGGTCGAGCCGTCGTTCGAGAGCGACTCCGTCTGTCAAAAGTGCAGTCTTTTGTCGACCTGCCAGGGAATCGCCTGCCCGTTGGGTCGTATACAGAACAATGTTAGACCATGCGCGGCCACGCCCAAGACCAGACTTCGCAATGAACTCTTGTTGGCTCTCGAGACGGCGGATCTCAAATCGCAGGAAATCAGAATCAATGCAAAGTGAGTACGCGTATGTCAACAAACGTCCAGTTGAACCAGGATCTCCTTGCCGGCATCGCGGAACATCGACGCGTGCAATACTTCCGGGGCTGGCTCAAGGACTTCGATAAGGAGGTTTCCACCAAACGCGAGAAGCTCGCGCAGTTTCGTGAGTATCTCGAGCACCTGAGCGACGACGCAATCACAACATCGTATCAACGGCATTACAACCCCACGTACTTGAACCTGCTCTCCGTCTTTGGTGAAGAGCTGCCAAACGAAAAGATCCACGCCCTCACGATTGATTGCATCAAGACGAAGCTCTGGAATGAATGCGAATACTTCTTTCATCTGTCGCAACTGCTTGAGGCAATCAAGTCTCGCCGGAGCGGAGATGAATTCGCGGTGGAGCAACGTTTACCGCGTCTCAGGGGTTGGGATACTGGCCTGATCCGCTCTCTGCTAAGACGCGGCAGAGGCCTGATAATTTGCGGTTTCCGCTTTGGCGCGGTCCGCTATATTCCGGTCGAATTGGCCCTGCTTGGGTTCCCCATTCTCGAGGCAGTTAACACACCAACTTACGAAGCTATGCAGGCTGCCTTTGCCGTTTTGGAGAACCGCGGCGACGAAAAGATTGTTTCCTCCGAGCAAGACTCTGCGCTGCGGCCGGAAAATATTCGGCTGCTCAGGTCCGTCAATGCAGAAGATGACCGTTGCACTGTCCAACTAGTAGACGCGTTGAAGCGGCGGGAGATTCTCGGCATCTGTGTCGAGGGGAATACAGGGTCCGACGGTCCCTGGGGTGATACCTCGAAGAGCAGGGTCAACTTTTTGGGCCACACTATTCTTGCAAAAAATGGGGCGGCTCGTTTGGCTGCGGCCCTGCGAGCTCCAATTCTTCCCGTCGTCGCCGTAAAAGAGGGCGACGCGAGCGGAAATCTGTTTTTCAGCGAACCGATTATTCCTCCTGCCGGCCTGAAGCGCTCTCAAACTGAAGAATTCGTAACTGCAACAATGCAGTCGCTTTACCTGCTGCTCGAGTCGTATGTCCGGCGTTACCCGGAGCAGTGGGAGGGATGGTCTGCTCTGCATCGATGGCGTGAACGTGATGACATCGCAGCAAACGATCGGGTGGCGAGCAGCGTTGGTCCACAAGAGATCAGCCAACTCCTGAGCAACGGCAAGAGCTTCAAAGTAAATCCACGCCGGGTTGGGCAACTGCCGACAAAAGACGGAGTGATGTGGATTGATCTCAGGACCCTCAAAGGATTTCAAAACCCAAAGTGGGCCGAGCCCGAAGACCCACTGGCGATTCTTTCAAGGCCGGAAGGTCTTGACCTGACATGGATCGATCGCGCCGGCCGGGATTCCGAGTGGAAGCAAAAAATGTTTTTGCTCCTTACCTACTTGCTCCAGTCAGATTTGGTTTTTGCGTGCTGAGTCCTGAGGGCAGGACGGTTCTTATAAGCGAGACGATCGCTTCGCAAGACACGGAAGCTGAATATCTCAGCCCCGCGTAAGTTGCTCTGTTTGGGCCCACCACGCAGAGCAGATCCTTTAACCCGGCACTCGTTCCCCTAACCGGCATCGAGTGTAGCTCTCATCCGAGAGGAGGTAGTTATGACTGAAAAAGAATTAAACCAACTCGGGCTACTGGAAGAGTTCTCAATTACGGAACTCGAACAGCGACTCGAATTCGAGGCGTGGTGTGACAGCTGTACGGACGACTGTCCCAACACGACTTGTGAACAGAATGCCGCTTGTCCACCGATTAATAACTGCGGCGGTGGTGGTGGCGGCTGCGGCAGCGACCCAAGCCTGGATGAGGTATGCCTTATTGAACCCTGTTAACCCTGGTCCACGGCGAATCCGTGCAGGCTTTCCAGTGAAACTTGTCTCTCATCATCTCTGGAGGCGGAATCTTCTGGAGAGCCTGCATCGCCTGTAAACCATTTCCCAGCGTTCAGACGCGACAAATGAGATCACTCGCATGATCTATTCGTTCAACCAATCGCTTTACATCTATCCGCTCGATGCGGCCTCGGATCGGGCAATGGTCCTTTGCGAAATTCCGGCGCAAAAGGACTCGGTTCTGAGGTTTGCAATGCCTGCTGACTTGCTGGATTTACTTAAGATGTTTGACGGGCGTAGAAACGTCGCCGAGGTGTTTGCAGTTTACGATAAGTTAAATCCCGGGAAATTCTCGTTACAAAAGCTGGAGCAGTTGGTCCAAGGTTTTCTGCTTCCGAAAAGCCTGCTCGTCGATCTCACGACCCCTGCTGTTCTACCGAACATCAGTTCAAACCGCGCTTCTTACGTGTACGGAAAAGTGCGTTTGATTCCTCGCGACGTCGTTTATCCCGTGGCGAAGTTATTTGCCTGGGCATTCGACAAACGGCTACTCGTGCTTTGGTTGGCGACCTTTGTCCTGACGCATGTGACGTTCTACCTCTGGATCCTGCCCGCACATCGCATGCACCTGAACGATTTCACGGGCTCGACATTTTCTACCGTGATGCTACTTAGCCTGGTAGGTGCGTTTATTCACGAAATGGGGCATGCCTCCGCGCTCGTCTCCCATGGCTGCACGCAAACTGAAATTGGCTTTGGCATCTACATCTATTATCCGGTGCTTTACACGGACGTCTCCGAAGCGTGGAAGTTGTCACGTCATCGGCGAGCATTGATCGACGTCGGTGGAGTCTATTTCCAATCGGTCTTTCAACTCCTGTTGCTCAGTCTGTTCCTCATCAATAACTCACCGATTCTGATTTACTTTTTTCTGTTTAATGACCTGATCATGTTCCGCACGATGAACCCCTTTCTGCGGATGGACGGGTACTGGCTGGTAGCCGATCTTTTCGGCATCTACAACCTTAGAGAGCAATCGACGAAGCTTATCAAGCATTACGTGCTCAAGTTGTTCGGATCCGGGCCCGCCGGACCGACTCCATTCCAGATTCTTCAACCACGGACAAGGGTCGCGCTGGCAGTGTATTCCCTGCTCTCAGTCACCTTCTTCTTTTATATCTCCGTGATCATGGTTCGACTGTTGGTTGTTTACCTCGTGCCCACGTACCCGACACGTCTACTGGCCGTGTGGGAAGCCACGCAAGCGACACCATTCAGTCTCTTAAGGCTCTTGAGTTTGCTTTTCGAAGTGCTCTGGCGCACCGCAGTGCTGAGCGGGCTGTCGATATTCGTGTATCGACTCGTTAGAAATGCCTGGGGACTCGTGAAGTTTCTGGTCCAAACGTTGTTGCAGAAATTGTTGACGCCGAAAGAGCAAGGCGCTGAGCCTCTGTCATCTTCTCGCGGGTAAAGGTGCGTGATGTTGAAGACGACCGTCGAAAGAGAATCACACCGCAACGACGTCGCAGACGGCGCTGAAACCATTCGCGACGTTCTGCGCCGGCGTGCTGAACTAACGCCACATCAGCGTGTGTTCGTGTTTCTCAAGAGCGGCGAGCACGAAAGTGCGTCATACACCTTTGCGGAGCTTGATCGGCAAGCGAGGTCCATCGGCAGCCGTCTTGCTGCCCTTGGCGCGAGGCGCAAACGCGTTTTGTTGGCTCATCCGCCAGGATTGGAGTTCATGGCGGGCTTCTTCGGCTGTTTATATGCTGGAGCCACAGCAGTTCCGAGCTGTTCGTCTCTTCTGTCGATACGTCATCAAGATCGTCTTCGGTTTATCGTCGAGGATGCTGGCGTTGAATTTATTCTGGCCGCGTCGGCCCAGTCGATCACCTCCTTCCGTGAATCCCAAACCAACAATGAGTGGTCGTCGCAACTGAGCCTGATTGCCGTTGACGAAGTGCCGGAGAACGAAGGAGCGACGTGGATGCCCACCCCCTGCGGGCCGGATGACGTAGCGTACATCCAGTACACCTCCGGGTCCACGTCGTCTCCAAAAGGAGTAGTGATCTCGCACGGTAATGTAATGGCCAATCAGAGGATGATTCAGTCAGCTTTCGCCACCGGCGAAGGCAGCGTCGTTGTTTCATGGCTCCCGCATTTTCACGACATGGGTCTGGTCGGCGTGGTCCAACATGCGGTCTATGCCGGGATGTCGGTAGTGCTAATGGCCCCGCTCGATGTGATACGCAGACCGGTTCAATGGCTCCGGGCCATTTCGAACTATCGAGCTTCGATAAGTGGAGCGCCGAATTTTGCATACGACCTTTGTGTAGAACGAGTTAAAGACGAAGCAGCGGCTGGGTTGGACTTGAGCAGTTGGAGACTGGCCTTTAATGGGTCTGAGCCAGTCAAAGCCGACACAATGAAGAGGTTCGCGGAAAAGTTTGGCAATGCCGGTTTTCGCAGAGAGAGTTTCTATCCGTGCTATGGATTGGCGGAGGCTACGCTTTTTGTCTCGAGCCGGGCGCCGTCGAAACCGCTTCTCTCGCGGCACCTTGATGCCCTGAGTATGTCACCAGATCAGTTGGACCATGCATTCTCTCCTGTGCGGCGGAGCCACTCTCAAACCGTCAGTTGCGGGCAAACCTGGGGTGACGAGTGCGTCGTAATAGTCGATCCGAAAACTTGCCATCGTTGTTCAGTTGGAACTGAAGGTGAGATCTGGATTGCCGGACCACACGTCGCTAAGGGTTATTGGCGACGACCTGATGAGACGCGCGAGATTTTTGAAGCGTATTTGACCGACACGGGCGCCGGGCCGTTTTTGAGAACGGGAGACCTGGGCTATCTCGTTGATGGAGAACTCTACATCACCGGTCGTTTAAAGGAACTGATCATCCTGCATGGTAAGAATCATTATCCGCAGGACATCGAGGGCACGGTCGCCACAAGCCATCCTCTGCTTCGAAGGAACAGCGGAGCCGCCTTCTCTGTGGATGTCACGGGGCGGGAGGAATTGGTGGTGTTTCAGGAGGTTCAGAGGCTGACGCCACTTGAAAAGGCCTTCGAAATCAAATGCGCAATTCGCCAGGCGTTGGCTGAACATCGGGCCATAAAACCTTATTCCGTCGTTTTGTTTAAGCCCAACACTATTCCCAAAACTTCGAGCGGGAAGATTATGCGCTCAGCTTGTCGGGCAGATTTCTTGCGGAATAGTTTTGCAGAACACGTTTTCAGTTGACCCGGCAACATCAACCGGAAGGAGGGAGTTCGACCGTTAGGTTGGACCAATAACACAAACAATGACCACCACTTTCTTAGAGAAGCAGTTGGATACGCCAGAAGTTCTTAGTTGGCTGACAGTGAAATTCGCTGACTGGCTGGAAGTAGCTCCCGACGAATTGGATCCTCAGCAACCTATAGCCAGTTATGGGCTGGATTCAATCAGTGCCGTGACTCTTTCAGTACAACTCGAGGAGGAACTGGGTGTGGAGTTGGACACCGCAGTGCTATGGGATCGTCCGACTCTGCACAGTCTGGCCGAGCACCTGTCAGAAAAGCTGAACGCTTCTGGTGTGACGCGATTGCCCGAAGCCCTTACGGAATGAATGCGACTCTCGTGACGGATTCACCGGTTTACGACGATCGTTTCGCGACCGATAGAGAGGAGACAATTATCATGAGCAATGTTGAATCAGCAATCATCCCCGGTATTCGAATAACCTCAACCTGGCGACTTGCATTGGCGTGGATCGGTGCGGCCGTAGTCGCCGTACCGTTGGGAGTGTTGTTACATGAGTTGGGCCATGTCGTGTTCTATCTCGCTTTTGGATTTCCCGACGTCGTGCTCCACTACAATTCTGCGACGTACTCTGCGGAACGGACATTCTGGCAGTTGATCAACCGCGGAAATATCGCGGCCGCAGCGTCGACGTTACCGCTGTGGAAAGTAGGCATCGCTACTGCGGCTGGAATATTTGTGACTTGCGTCGCCGCCTTCGTTTGCTGCGTTTTCGCCAGCAGGAAAAATCTGCACCCATTTGTGATTGCACTGGGCGTCTTCGCACCGGTGCGGTTCCTTTCCGGAATCCCCGTGCTTACGTCCTGGCTCCAGGGCAAACCGATAAGGGCGGGCACGGACGAAGCACATCTCGCCGCGCTGACGGGCATTCCAATAATCCTGCTGATAGTCGCCGGCTTACTGTTTCTTGCGCTTGTTTGGATCTGGATGGTCCGGCGTATTCCTCGGGAGCACCGCTGGGTTTCTCTTGGCAGTTTGGTCCCCGGGCTGGCACTTGGAATCGTCCTCTATTTCTGGGTGATCGGTCCCTGGCTGTTGCCTTAGCTCAGGCGAATCGAAAGGAAGAACGTGTCGGCTTTAGTTGAACAGCAACTGATCGAAGGCCGTGCATTCGAAACCGATGGGCGGGCCCGCGAAGAGACTCTCACTCCGGAAGATTTCACTGAAGAGCACCGGATGATTGCCGAAACCACGCGCCAGTTCGTCGACAACGAAGTGATACCTCGGACCAATGAGCTCGAGGACCATAACTGGCAACTGGCTAGAGACCTTGTTCGGAAGGCCGCCGATCTCGGATTGGTCGGTGCTAACATCGACGCAGAGTATGGCGGGCTCGGATTGGACCAGGTAAGCGGCGCTCTAATAGCCGAGAACCTTGGCCGATCGGCGTCGTTCGCGGCGACGTTTGGCGCGCAGACCGGAATCGGCTTGTTGCCAATAGTTCACTTTGGCACTGAAGCCGCCAAACAAAAATATCTGCCGCGGATAGCCACGGGTGAATTGATTACGGCCTACGCGCTGACGGAGGCTGGTTCAGGCTCTGATGCTCTGGCAGCGCGGGCAACAGCACGGCTTAGCGAGGATGGAACGCATTACATCCTGAATGGCGAGAAGATGTTTGTCACCAATGGTGGGTTTGCCGACATCTTCATAGTCTTCGCTAAAGTCGATGGTCGCAAGTTCACCGCTTTCATCGTTGAAGCGCAGGAAGGCGTAACTCGCAGCGCCGAGGAGCGCAAGATGGGCATCAAGGGCTCAAGCACGACGTCGGTAGTACTTACTGATGCCAAAGTGCCACGCGAGAATCTGCTGGGTAAGCTCGGCATGGGCCATCAGATCGCATTCGGAATCTTAAACATCGGACGCTGCAAGCTAGGCGCCATGTGCGTGGGCAGCATGAAGTTGATGGTCCAGCAGGCTGCGCGCTATGCGAATCAGCGGCAACAGTTTGGCAGATCGATCTCCTCGTTCGGTGCGATCAGAGCAAAGTTAGCTGAGATGGCGATTCGCACCTGGGTGGGAGAGTCGATGGTCTATCGCACTCTGGGAATGATCGAAGCCGGCGTCGGCGCAACTTGCGTCACTGGGGCGGACGGGTGGCTGCGGGCAGTGGAGGAGTATGCGGCGGAGTGTTCGATCGTAAAAGTCGCGCTTTCCGAATACTGCAACTACGTTGCTGACGAAATGGTCCAGATCCACGGCGGATACGGTTACGTGGCGGATTATCCTGCTGAGCGCGCGTATCGCGATTCTCGTATCAACCGTATATTCGAAGGCACAAACGAGATCAATCGCTTGCTGGTTTCCAGCCGGCTGATGAATGTCGCGACGAGCAAGTGCTGGCTCTCCAGTCCGCCCGAATTAATCGATGAACACGATTTTGCTGAAGACGAGGGACTCCTCAATCACGAGCAGAAACTGTTGGACAAAGCGAAAAGGGTGGCGTTGGCTAGCCTTCAGGTTGCGGCACGAACGAATAAGCTGCCACTGTCAGAGCAGCAGGTAATCATGCTGGGGATTGCGGACGTAATCATCGATACATTTGCAATGGAAAGCGCGATTCTGCGCACTCGCACGACGTCTTTACGCACCACGACGACGTCTCTACACAACAGGACGGCGTTGGCGTATCAACTCGATATAACACAAGTATTCTGCGCCGACGCGATGCAACGGATCGAAGCAACTTTGAGGAGCACGCTCTCAGCTATGCCTGGAGGCAATGAGATCGTCGCTCTGTTCGCGGCACAGCCACCGCTTCCTCCTCGGACTACTGTTGCGGCGCGGCAGCGAATCGCAAAGGCGCTGATTGAAGCCGAAAGGTGGATCTCCTGAATCCATCCGACGGCTCATGATTCCCTCCAACCAAAAGCGTCTTTTTCGGGTACCAACCGTTCTTAGTTACATCCCACTGTTGCGATGGAATCAGAACCCTTTAGCTTCACGCCACTAAACATCGCGCCTGTCAACGAGGCAGAGGCACTTCCACAGGTTATGTCCGTGTCTTGAGTGACGCTTTGACCCAAATAATGGGTGATCTGCCGGTCCCTGTGAGTATGTCTGGGAATTTTTCACACTGCCCATGCGGAAGTTTGCGGACACCCACTTTCGCGGGCTAAGCGAGCTACTTCATGGTCGGTCTGAACTAAATATCTACACGCCGAGAGACTACAACACTCGACGACGGGAGGCGCCTTTTCATGACATCGGAGAGCACACAGTTGCGCAAAAAACCGATCGCCTCACGATTCGACTACAGGCTCTTTCTCTTTTCTCTTGACCTC
>CBFGMX010000006.1:0-70861 GCA_965649955.1 uncultured bacterium | reverse complement strand
AATTGAGAGGATGATGGCTGGTCGGCCCTAGCCAACTTCGATGTTAAAGAGCTTGATTTTAGAGTTTAGGGTGGTGGCTTTTATGCCCAGTAGCCTTGCTGCCTTCGCCTGGTTCCCGCCGGTTTCAGACAGGGCCATTTTAATCAAGTG
Source organism: uncultured bacterium (assembly GCA_965649955.1). Classification (GTDB taxonomy): domain Bacteria; phylum Acidobacteriota; class Blastocatellia; order Pyrinomonadales; family Pyrinomonadaceae; genus PSRF01. The sequence goes on along the minus strand of CBFGMX010000006.1, from coordinate 70,711 downwards.
AGTCTCGAACCGCTGTACTTCGTCGTAAAAACTGATTCCTCCGAGAATGTCCAACGGCTTGAGTCTGGTTGCCTCTTCAGTGAACGCCTTATCACGTGCGAGCGTTTCGGCTTCGCTCAAGAGAGCATCCGCCAGATCAACGACGCGCTGGATGCGGTCGCGGTCTGGCCGTTCGGCAAGTTTCAGACGCACAGTCCTGTCAGACGACATGCCTGTGTGTCTCAAGTTGTCCGTTTCCATCAAAGCTGCTTGATCGACATTCATTAAAAAACTCCCCTTTCGGAACTGACCTCTTAAACGAAAAACACCAACCTCCGAAAATCCGTGACAATTATTTTTTTGATGGTTGATGAGGGCTAAAGAGTTGTTATTGGTGCGGATGAGAGGACTTGAACCTCCACGATGTCACCATCACAGGCTTCTGAGACCTGCGCGTCTGCCAGTTCCGCCACATCCGCGTGAGACGAATGCTCATTATGCGAATGCGGCGAAAGGGTGTCAAGAACAGGGCCAAATCATTGGTCATATATCATTTGCCAATTGTCATTTGTCATTTTCGGAAGCTGACATCCACTTATGTCGGAAGGTTGAAATGCGGACCTTGAGACAACAACAAATGGCAAATGATAAATGTCAAATGATATATGACCAATGATTTTGGTCTCCGTAATTATACGGAGTTCGTCCCCGTAAATTTTACGGCGTACGCTATTATGATTTTCGATGAGTAAAGACCAACTCGGGGCACGACTCGCACGCATCCGTGCGCAAATTGAGGCTGCGGCCCTAAAATGCGGACGTTCGCCGCAGGACGTCACGCTGATTGCCATCAGTAAGACCCACCCTGCTTCGCTCGTGAGAGAAGCTATCGAGCTCGGCGCCACCGACATCGGCGAGAATCGCGTTCAGGAAGCTGAACAGAAAATTAACGAAGTGGGGAGATATGCCGCACGCTGGCATCTCGTCGGACATCTACAGGCAAACAAAGCGCGCCGCGCGGTCCAGCTTTTTGACGTCATACACTCGCTCGACTCGCTGGAGCTGGCGCGTCGTCTGGATCGTATGTGTGGCGAAGAGGGCAGGGAAAAGTTACCGGTGCTGGTCCAGGTTGATCTTGGTCATGAAGACACGAAGTCCGGGATTGACGAAAGTGAGTTGCGAGAGTTTATAGAAGGCTTGAAAGTACTCGAGCGCGTTCAACTTATCGGATTGATGACGCTGCCGCCTTTCTTTGACGATCCGGAACAGGCGCGTCCGTTTTTTCGCAGGTTGCGAGAGCTTCGAGACGAGTTTCGGGCGCAAGGCGTCTTTGGTGATCAGAAAGGCGAACTCTCGATGGGGATGACGCACGATTTTCAGGTGGCGATTGAAGAGGGAGCTACGATGGTCCGTGTTGGCACCGCCATCTTCGGACAACGAGAAAACAGATGATCATAATCGCACGAATCTTTTGGTTCATTCAGACGGGTGTCATCGGCATTATCGTTGCGCTGATCGCGCTGATGGTGATTCGGCTTATTGTCGAGGCCGCGGATCCGAACCCATTTGGGTGGATAGCGCGCACTGTGCGACGCATGAGTGACGGCATCGTCGTTCCGGTGCGCGGCGGTTTGCGCGGTTTTGGAATCAATCCGAAGTTCGCGCCGGTGGTGGCGATCCTGATCGTGATCCTGCTGGGCTTTTTTGTTCTCTCCTTTGTCTCGACTATCGCGACGACAATCGTCGGCATTTTACTCGGCATCGAAACGGGGTCGCCGGTTTGGATACTTGGTTTTATTCTTTACGGACTGTTATCGATCTACAGCCTGCTGATTTTTGTTCGCATTGTCTTTTCGTGGGGCGGAGTTAGTTATACGAACCGTTTGATGCGGTTCTTCGTCGATGCAACCGAGCCGCTGCTTGGACCATTGCGCCGGGTAGTCCCGCCGCTGGGAATGTGGGACATCTCTCCGATTATTGCGTTCCTGATCGTGTGGCTTTTCCAGCAGGCGATTAGTGGAACGTTGCTGCGCGGCGCGCCTTTTCACGTGTTCTGAAACGTTTGTTTGAATGATTCCGTACAGGATCAACGACGGTCAGGTGATATTCAAGGTCCACGTTGTGCCGGGTTCGTCGCGCAGCGAGATCGCGGGCTCGCACAACGATTCACTGCGTGTGCGAGTGGCGGCGCGACCGGTTGAAGGCGCGGCAAATGAAGAGTTGATCCTGCTTCTGGCAAAGACGTTCAGAGTTTCGAAGAGCAGCGTGCGTATCGTGAGTGGCGCTCGCGGGCGCGCCAAGCAGGTGAGCATTGACGGCGAGCCACAAACGGTAGTCGAAGTGCTGGCATCAAAGACCTAAACTGAACATGGACGGCAGCAAGATTTCGCATTACAGAATCCTCGAGAAGCTCGGGGCCGGCGGCATGGGTGAGGTCTATCTTGCCGAAGACATGAAGCTCGGTCGAAAGGTCGCGATCAAGATTCTGAGCGAGGAATATACGACGAACAAGGATCGTCTCCATCGTTTTGAACAGGAGGCCGCCGCCGCATCGAACCTGAATCATCCGAACATTCTCACCATTCACGAAGTCGGATCCGACGACGGCCGTCATTTCATCGCTACCGAATACATCGACGGCGTCACTTTGCGAAGCAAGGCAGCGGAAGCGCCGCTCGAGATAAAGCAGATCCTCGAGATCGCTATTCAGATCGCCAGCGCCCTTGAAGAAGCACACGCGGCCGGCATCACTCATCGCGACATCAAGCCCGACAACGTTATGGTGCGCCGCAACGGCTACGTGAAGGTGCTCGATTTTGGACTGGCGAAGCTCACCGAAACCGTCGACCGAAGTCCGTTGGATCCTGACGCGGCCACGAGAGTGATGGTCCAAACCGACGCGGGCGTGGTGATGGGCACATCTCATTACATGTCACCGGAACAGGCTCGCGGTAAGCCGGTCGACGCACGGAGTGACATCTGGAGTCTGGGCGTGGTGATCTACGAACTGGTTGCCGGCCGCACGCCGTTCTCCGGTGAAACGTCGACCGACGTCATCATTGCGATTACTCAGAAAGAGCCGCCGCCACTCGCGCGTTTTGCGCCGAGCGTACCGGCAGAGCTGGAATGGATCGTCAACAAGGCGCTGCGAAAGGATCGCGACGAACGTTACCAGACGGTTAAAGAGCTGCTCACGGATCTGCGGCGGTTGAAGCAACGGCTCGAATTCGAGCTGGAGCTCGAGCGGTCGTCGACCCCCGGTCTTGTTACAAAGTCGACTGTCAATACAGTGGTAACGCCGACGGTTGAGGATCGCGTCCTTACGACCGCCGAGAAGACTGTGACGCACGTTTCCAGCGCAGAATACATCGCGTCCGGAATCAAACGTCACAAGATCGTGGCCGCACTGGTTGCGCTGGCAATCGTCGCAATGGCCGGCGCGCTCTTTTATTTCTACTATCACCGCCCGCAGCCGCTGACTGAACGAGACACAGTTCTGGTGACTGATTTCGTCAACACCACCGGCGAGCCGGTGTTTGACGGCACGCTTAAACAGGCGCTCGCAGTGCAACTGGGCCAGACGCCGTTTCTAACTTTGTTTCCCGAGGAACGTGTGCGCGAGACGCTGCGGTTCATGGGCCGTTCTCCCGACGATCGCATCACGCGCGACGTCGGCCGCGAGATCTGTGAACGGCAGGGAATCAAGGCGATGTTGGCAGGGTCGATCACGAAACTCGGCAGCAACTACGTGATCACGCTCGAAGCGATCAACCCTCGTTCCGGCGATCCCTTCGCCAGCGAACAAGTCGAAGCGGACAGCAAAGAGAAAGTGCTCGCGTCGCTCGGCACAGCCGCTTCGAACCTGCGCCAGAAACTAGGTGAATCACTCAGTTCGATTCAAAAGTACGACGTAAAGATCGAGCAGGCGACAACTTCGTCGCTGGAGGCCCTGAAGGCTTACGCGATGGGCGACGAAGAACGTACGAAGGGACGGGCGCGCGAGTCGCTGGTTTTTTATAAGCGCGCCGTCGATCTCGATCCGAACTTCGCGATGGCGTACGCGCGCATCGGCGTGCATTACTTCAACCAGGCACAGATGGAAACGTCGAAGCAGTACATTCAGAAGGCGTACGATCTTCGCGACCGCGTCAGCGAGCGTGAGCGGCTGTATATTGCGGAGAAGTATTACAACTACGTCACGGGTGAAGTCGATAAGGCAGTTGAAACGCTGCAAACCTGGTCGAAGCTTTATCCCAACGACTTCGTTCCGCACAACAATCTGTCGATCAATTACAAGCTGCTCGGACGTCATGAAGAGGCGTTGCGTGAATCGCTCGAAGCCGCGCGTCTGAGTCCGAACAACACAGCCGCCCGAACAAACGTGATCGGCAACTTCGTGGCGCTGGGGCGGTTTGATGAGGCGGAGCAAGCGCTTCGCGAGATGCAAAAGATCAACGCGGACACGTTTTACATGCATGCGACTACGTACTTTTTCGCTTTTCTGCGCGGCGATCAGGCAGCGATGGACCGCGAAGTCGAATGGGCCAGGGGTAAACCTGAAGAAGCTGATTTCACCGCGCTCCGGGGCGTGCACGCAATGTATCTCGGTAAAGTGAAGCAGGGTGAGGAACTTGCGAACCGTTCCGCCGAAATGCTCAAACAGCAGAATCGAACGGAGAACGCGTCCAACATGTTGCTGAATTTGGCCGGTGACATGGTGATTGTGGGAAACTGTCAGCAGGGCAAAGAGTACGTGGGACGCGCCATGGAGTTGTTTCGCGGCGGTTTAGGAGTGGCGAATGCGGCTGTCATCTACGCGGTGTGTGCTGATGCGAGTCGTGCTCAGGCGATGCTCGATGCGGCCCGCGCGGCGGCCCCGAAAAACACTTTTCTGGCATCTGTAGTAGCGCCTGCGGTCCGTGCTCATACGGAGAAGGCCCGCGGCAATACTGACGAGGCGGTCCAGTTGATGGAGTCAATCCGAAGTTACGATCTCGGTGAGCTTACCGGACTGGCAAACGTCTACGCGCGCGGCATGTTGTATCTGGAGCAGCGGCGTGGCAACGAGGCAGCAGCGGAGTTCAGAAAGATTATAGAAAACCGCGGCATCGATGCTTTTTCTCCATTCCATGTCGTGGCGCATTTGGGTCTTGCTCGCGCAGCGGTGCTCAACGGCGACAACGCCGCGGCTCGAAAGTCCTATCAGGACTTCTTCGCGATGTGGAAGGACGCCGACCCGGACCTTCCGGTTCTCGTTCAGGCCCGCAAGGAATACGAGCAACTGAAATCTTAAACACGGATGTGATATAGTTCCGGCCCTAACAAACCCGCACTATATTCTCAGAAGGATCTGGATCCATGTCAGGACATTCGAAGTGGCATAGTATTAAACACAAGAAGGGCGCGCTCGATGCCAAGCGCGGAAAACTGTTCACGAAGTTTATTAAAGAGATCACCGTCGCAGCGCGTAGTGGCGGCGGCGACCCCGAGGGCAATGCGCGTTTGCGAAAGGCGATTGCCGACGCCAAAGCCGGCAACATGCCCAACGACACGATCGATCGTGCAATTCGTCGCGGTACCGGTGAAGAAGAGGGTGTGAACTACGAAGAGATTACGTACGAAGGTTATGGACCGGGTGGCGTCGCGCTGCTGATCCAGTCCATGACCGATAATCGCAACCGCACTGTCGCCGAGATCCGGCATCTGTTCTCCAAGAACGGCGGAAACCTTGGCGAGAGCGGCTCGGTGGGTTGGATGTTTGAAAAGAAGGGTTACATCATCGTCGACAAAGCCGCAAAATCCGAAGACGAATTGTTTGAGCTTGCTATCGAAGCAGGCGCCGACGACCTGCGCGACGACGGGGAGACTTTCGAAATTCTCACTTCGCCCGATGCGTTCGAAGGCGTGCTCGCGGCGATCAAGAGCGCGGGAATCGAACCACAAGCTGCCGAAGTCGAGATGGTTCCGCAGAATTACGTTCGGCTCGAAGGCGCCGACGCACGCCAGATGTTGAAGCTGATGGAAGCGCTCGAAGATCACGACGACGTGCAGAAAGTTTCGGCGAACTTCGATATCAGCGAAGCCGATATGGCCGCAGTTTAGACCACGGATTTATCCGAGGTATCCGTGGCTAGTTCTGCTTCTTCACGTTTAGCAGGCTCGCCCATTACTATCCGCACATTGTGAGTCTTTTCGTCGTCTGTTAATTCGATGGCGCCGTTGGTTTGTATGGCGCCATCGACTTCGACGCTCACAACACCCCGGCTCACGCCCAGTGGGTTCTCAACTCGGATGCGGTAAACGGTGCCTTTGCGACGGTAAGTGATCTCGAAATCTCGCCACCACCGCGGCACACACGGATCGATCCGTAAACGAGTGCTTTCCAGTTTGAAGCCCAGTATCGATTCAAGACCGGCGCGATACATCCAACCCGCCGAACCCGTGTACCAGGTCCAACCGCCGCGTCCGGTATGTGGCGGTACCGCATAAACGTCCGCCACCGCTACATACGGCTCCACCTTGTACTTGTGCAACCCCGCCCGTGTAGACGAATGGTTGATCGGATTAAGTAAAGAGAATAGTTCGCCCGCGCGCTCGCCATCGCCGAGCAGCGAATAAGCGATCATGGTCCAAATTGCGGCGTGAGTGTACTGCCCGCCGTTTTCTCTGACGCCCGGAACGTAACCCTTAATGTATCCGGGATCGAGATTGCCTTTATCGAACGGCGGTGTGAAGAGAATCACCAACCCGTCGCCGCGGCGGATCAAGTATTCCTCGACGGCGGCCATCGCGCGTCCCATGCGATACGGATCGGACGCGCCGGAGATCACGGACCATGATTGAGCGATCGAGTCGATGCGGCACTCTTCATTGCGAGCCGAACCCAACGGTGTTCCGTCGTCGAAATAAGCGCGGCGATACCAGTCGCCGTCCCAGGCCTTTTCCTCGAGCGCTTTGCGCAGATTTTCGAGATGCTTGCGATAGCGATTGATGCGCACGCGTTGTCTTCGCGCTTCGACGTGGGGCGTGAAGGCGGCGAGCGTCATGTACAGAAACCAACCCAGCCAAACACTCTCGCCTTTCCCTTTATGTCCAACGCGGTTCATGCCGTCGTTCCAGTCACCTCCACCCATCAACGGCAGTCCGTGTTTTCCCACGGGAAGGCTGCGATCGAGCGCTCGCGCACAATGTTCATAGATTGACGCCGACTCCTCCGAGACTGAAGGTTGCATGTAGGCCTCGTGCTGGTCCGGCAACAGGAACGGTTGTTCGAGGAAGGGGACCATCTCTTCCAACACGGACGCATCGCCCGTTACCTTGACATAAAAGGCCGTGACGAACGGTAGAAACACCAGGTCATCGGAGATTCGCGTGCGCACACCGCGTCCGCTCGGCGGATGCCACCAGTGCTGAACGTCTCCTTCCTTAAACTGGTGCGCGCTGGCGAGAACAATCTGACGACGTGCGACGTCGGGATTGCTGTAGACCAGCGCCATCACGTCCTGCAACTGGTCGCGAAAACCATAGGCGCCACCCGACTGGTAAAACGCCGTACGCGCCCACACACGACACGAAAGCGTTTGATACAGGAGCCACCGATTGAGCATCGTGTCCAATGCCTGATCGGGCGTTCGCACCTCGACCGTGCCGAGTATTTCGTCCCAATGGCCCAACACTTTTTCAAACGCGGCGTTGACATTCCCCGTCTGCCGAAAATTCGCGACCAGCGTCTGCGCAGCTTCCTTCGACTCAGCCTCGCCCAAAAGAAATACGACTTCCCGGGCCGTGTGCGGCGGCAGTTCGATGCTCACTTGAATCGCGGCGCACGGATCGAGTCCGGCGCCGTCGCGTCCGGCGAGACCGACACGCTTCAGCGCCGCCGGCGATTCGAGCGAACGATTGCGGCCGATGAACTCCTTCCGATCGCAGGTGGCACTGGCAAATTCTTCACTCGTCGCCACGAAAGCGACGCGCTCGGCAAACTCGTTATTGAAAGGATTTCGCGCGAAGATTGTGGCGGATTCCTGATCGATCTCGGTGATGATGTAGGGCGCAGTTGACGGACGAGACACGCCGAGGACCAGATCGTTGTACTGAATCACGGACAGTCTGCGTTTTCGCGGCGTGCGATTGCGCAGGCGCAGAAGAAAGATTTTGACCGGCGCGTCGAGCGGCGCGAACAAGAGTAGTTCCTGCGAGATGCCGTGACTGGTGTGTTCGAATACGCTGTAACCCTGGCCGTGTCGAATGATGTACGGCTCTCTTTCGCGAATCGGCAATGGCGTCGCCGACCAAACTGTTCCCGAGTCTTCGTCGCGCAGGTAAATGACTTCGCCCGGCGGATCGCTGACCGCATCGTTGGACCATGGCGTCAGACGATTTTCACGGCTGTTCACCGACCACGTGTACCCGCCACCGGTTTCAGTCACCTGAAAACCGAACTCGACCGCGTTACCGATGACGTTGGACCAGGGAGCGGGTGTCCACTGTTCCGCGCCCAATGTCGTGACGTACTCGCGTCCGCCCTGATGGAATCCGCCAAGGCCGTTGAAGAAAGCGAGGTCCGGCGGCTGAACATGCAATTCGGGATAGATCTGCGACGGCGCACGCGGTACGAGCAACGGCGGCAACGGCTCTTCGATGTGCGGCCGTTCGATTTGGTCTTCAAAGCTACCGCGATCCGCGACGATCACCACACGTGCGACGGCGTGGAGCAGAATGCGATCGGCTTCGGGCATTTGATCCGCGCGGCGCAAGTAAACGCCGCCGGGCTTGTCCTGCAGATGTTGCAGACCGCTGGTGCGAACGATCGTCTCCAATTCCTGATGCAGCAACTGCAGGTAATCGGTCGGCGTGTCGTTGAGAATCACGAGGTCTATCGTCAGGCCTTTGTAATGCAGGTACTCGTGCGCACGTACGAGTTTTTTGACGGTGCGCATGTCGGAGGCCTTGTCGATACGAACGACGGCGATCGGCAAATCGCCGCTGATGCCGTACGCCCACAGGCTCGACTGCGATTTGGTGTTCAACCCCAGCACGTGCGATCGCGGGCGCAACGAGGGATCGGAGTAGATGATGCGCGCGGCGAGACGTTGGAACAGGTGCGCCTCGTCGGCGTCAATACCGAGGTGCGTCATTTGGACCTGTGCTTTGGTCCAGGCGAGCCGGAGTTCGCGTTCGAAAATGTTGGGGTCGTGATACTTGTCGGCCAGCGCCAGTGCCTCTTCATGCGAACGCGCGACGGCGGTGCTGAACGAGCAACGCACGGTTTGATTCGGCGGAATCCTGACGCGGCGGCGCAGGCTGAACACCGGATCGAGTACGGCGCCCGTCGTATTTGAAAGTGGGCGGTCCTCCATTACGGCGATCGGATTGCTTGGCGTGCGGCCGCGGCCCAGAAACCTTCCCCGATCCGTTTCGTACTGCACGGCGCCGATCGTTTCGCCCTCGACGACGACCACGTGAATTCCCCAGATGGGACGGTCGTCCGACGACCGCTGCCGGCGACGGGCCAGGATCGCGTTTTCCCCGTGAACAAACTCAGTCTCGATGAAAAGATTGCTGAACGCCTGGTGTGCCGCGTCGGCATTCGGATTCGCAAGCACGACCTCGGCGTAGCTCGTCAACTCGATCTCCCGAGTACGCGTCGAGTTGTTGGTGAGCGAAATGCGGCGCACCTCCGCGTTGTCTTCTGCTGAAACGACGATCTCCATGCGCGTGGAGATACCGGAATCAGTGCGACGGAAGTCTGCTTTATCTTCCGAAAAAGCGATCTGGTAAGCATTCGGCTTGCTTCGCACCGGATGATAACCGGCGGACCAGACGGCGCCGCTGCGCACGTCGCGGAGGTAGATGAACGCGCCCCAATTGTCGCGGGTAACGTCTTCGCGCCAGCGTGTGACGGCGTCGCCCTCGCAAACTGAATAGCCACAGCCGGCGGTTGTCACCATGACACTATAAGAGCCGTTGGAGAGCAGTTGCGTGCGCGGCGTGTCGAGGTTCGCCGTTTCGTAGACGCGCGTGACCATTCCCGGCATGGTTTGGACCACGCGTCCGGTGAGCACTTCCTCGGCGCGCGGGTGTGCCGCAGGCACACCGACCGGGACGCGCTCCTGCATCAGCAACTCGGTCGCCTGCACCGACGGATCGTCGTGAAAACGCCGCACGCACACCGCGTCGCGAAGCACGTTCGCGAGCGCGACGAGACTCATGCCCTGGTGATGGGCCATAAAGGCCCGGATCATTACTGATTTCTGGCCCTCGGGCAGGCGCTCGGCCGTGTAGTCGATCGATTCGTAGAATCCGTACGGTCCAAACGCACCTTCTTTTTGCAGGCGGCGCAGGTTTTCGAGCGCGGCGTTTGGATCGACCAGCGCCGCCAGCATGGTCGCATATGGCGCGACGACGAGGTTTTCGATCAGCCCACGCTTTAATCCCAAACCAGGAACACCAAATGGTCCATATTGATAGTTAAGATGAAGATCGCGCACGTTGTATGCCGCTTCCGAAATGCCCCACGGTACGCCGCGTTCCTCTCCGTACTCGATTTGCCGCCTCACGATTGTTCGATAAGTTTCATCGAGCAGCGTGTTCGGATAATTGCGCATCACCAGCAACGGCATCAGGTATTCGAACATCGTGCCGGTCCACGAGATCAGCGCGCGCCCGCCGTCGACTTTCGTGAGCGTGCGGCCCATGCGGAACCAGTGCTGTTGCGGCACGTCGCCTTTGGCGATGCCGACAAAGCTCGCGAGTCGTGCTTCGGAAGCGAGTAAATCGTAGTAAGAGTCGTCGGGACGCGAGGCAGTCACGTTGTAGCCGACCGTAAAAAGCTTGCGCTCGACGTCGAAGAGGACGGAGAAGTCCATCTCCTCGACGATTTGATCGCACCGCCGTGCGAGACGGCTGAGACGCGACAGCATGTCGGATGAACTCAGGGCGCACTGTTCGAGAGCCTTAGTTAAGCGCGCTGCGGAGGGCGGCGAGTTAGGGCTTTCGAGCGCGGCGAGTTGGACCAAAGCGCGATCGCATAGCTGCGGCACCTCGGTCAGCGTAGGCACCGCTTCGAGTGTTTGCAGCAACGATTGCCACTCGTGGTCGTCGGATTTGATTTCGGATCGCAGCGAAGCAAGCAGACGGCCCCAGGCCGTTAGCACTTCGGCATCACGGTGATGAGAACTCACCTGGTGCTTCAACGAGCCGACCCACGAGCTCAACTCCTTGAAAGCGCCCTCTCCATGCTCGTGCGCGAGTGACCTGACGATGTCTTCAATCTCCGCCACGCGCCGCGTTAGCGAATCCAGCAACACAAACCACGATTCGAGATCGTCGTAGTGTTTGGCGTTGAGCAGTTGCTGGCAGGCGGCGGTTTCATCCTGCAAGTGGCGCACGGTTACAACTTCAGTTCGTTGACGAAAGCTTCCAAGAGAGGCAGCTTCAAGAACCATCGCCTCGACCGTGTCTGAGAAACCCTCGACCACACGACGATCGAACAGTTTTTGATCGGGGAAGTCGATGCACGCCTGTTTTACGGCGATGAGATGGCCGGCGAGGTTGCCGCTGTCTACAGTAGAGATGTATTGCGGCAACAGCGGTTCAAGCGTCTTGGTGTCATACCAGTTAAAGAAATGACCGTTGAGCCGCCCCAGCCGCGCCATCGTCGCGAACGTCATCTCTTCGCGTTCGACGAATTCGAGTGAACCTACGTAGCCGAGATCGTGGGCCGCCGAGGTCGACAGCAGCAACAGCCCCATGTTTGTCGGCGAAGTGCGATGCGCTGTGACTGGCGTCGGGTCTTCCTGAAAATTGTCAGGCGGCAACCAGTTGTCTTCCACGCCGACGAATTTTTCAAAGAAGCGCCACGTGCGACGCGCCACGAGCCGCGCAAACGCAACGTGGTCGCCGCTCAGCAACTGACGTTTCAGCAAGCGTGGTTTGCTGACCCAATACGCGACGACCGGCGAGATTAACCAAAGGGCGGAAAGCGCGCCCATCTCGGGCAACGCCGGCGGACGCATCACCAGAGTCGCAGCGAGCGCCAGCAGAGTCAGAACCTCAGCCGGCAACATAAACGAGAGGAACGAAGCGAAGTCACCGCGCGTTTGTCCCTCGGTTTCGGCCGCGGACACCCATTCGAGCAGTCTCTTGCGCGATACCAGTTTTCTGTAAAGAGTGCGGGCAATCGCGTCGCACATCAGGTAGGCCTGGTGCGGCACAAAGACAAACGACAGCGCGATCTGCAACGTGTTGGTCCGAAAATCGCCCCAGAGACTCCAGAAGTGACTGGTCCAGGGAATGCCTCGAGGATGAATCAGCAGACCGGTAGCGACGTGCAGGTAAACCGGAAAGGCGATCGTCAGGAATACAAACAACAACCAGAGCAGCGGCGGTCCGGGAAAGATCGTGCATGACGCAACCAGCCACAGAAACAACGACGGTGCGACCAGACTGCGCCGCAGATTGTCAATGATCTTCCAACGTCCAATTAGCGGCAGAACGTTGCGCGTCTTTCGACGATTGTCGTCGGGCACGCGCGGAAGCACCCAACGGGCGATCTGCCAGTCGCCGCGCGTCCAGCGATGCGAACGTTTCGCGTAAGCAAGATACGACGCCGGGTAATCGTCGAGCAGTTCGATGTCGGTCGTTAAGGCGCAGCGTGCAAACAGTCCTTCGAAGAGATCGTGACTGAGTAATGAATTCTCAGGCACACGATGTTCGAGCGTGCGTTGAAACGCGTCGACATCGTAGAGGCCTTTGCCGGTGAAATTGCCTTCGCCGAAGAAGTCCTGATAGACGTCGGAAACGGCCGTGGTGTAGGGATCGATGCCGGTGTAGCCCGAGAAGATCTGTACAAAGCGCGAACGCGACGCGCTCGAAAGCGAGATGCTGACGCGTGGTTGAAGGATTCCATAACCGCGCGTAACGCGGTTGTCGGTCGGGTCGATGCGCGGTTTGTTGAGCGGATGAATGGCGGCGCCGGCGAGTTTGCGTGCAACGTCCCGCGGGAGTTGAGTATCCGAGTCGAGCGTTATGACGTAACGAACAGAGGCGAGCAGGGTATCGTCGGCAGTGCTGACGACGAAGCTCGTGTCGTTTGCTCCACGCAGCAGGCTATTGAACTCCTCGAGTTTACCTCGCTTGCGTTCCCATCCCATCCACTTTTGCTCGCTCGGATTCCAGCGACGCTTGCGATGAAACAGGTGAAAACGAGCTTCGCCGTGGTTTCGGTTCAAGGCTTCGATTCCGCTTTGCGCGATGGCCAGCAGCGCGGAGTCGTACGGCGTCTCTTCCGATTGTGCGTCGGGAAAATCGCCAAGCAGCGCGAAATAGATGTTCGGATCCTGATTAGCGAGGAAGTGGACCTCGAGCCGTTCGATCAACTCGTGGACCTGGTCTTCGTTTATGAAGATCGTGGGAACGACGACGAACGTTCGCGCATCGTCCGGAATACCGTCAGCGGTATCCATGCGCGGGAGCAGACGCGGGGGAAAAAAGTGCGTGAGGTCCCAGTTCAATACGGTCAGTGACAGATCGCTTGCCGGGATCAGCGCGAGTATGCCCGTGACGATCAGCATGGGCCAGCTCATGCCGAACTTGGACATCGTGACGAGTATCAGCGTGATCACCAACAACGTCATAAACGCGAGGATGCCGACGTAGGAGGCAGTCGCGTGTCGCAACAAAAAGCGTCGCAGACGTTCGAGTGTTCGTGGTTGATAGTTGAATTTGGTTTCGAGGCCGCCTAATCCATTGTCGATCAGGTAGTAGCCGACGTGTTTTTCTGGTTCGTCTTTCCCCTGCGCCGCGAGGTCGAGCGCGGCTTGCGCGATATCAAGCTCGTTGGCGCGGGTGCGCTTGCTGATTCTTTCGACGATGTGGCGGTAGCGATCGCGAGCGGCAAACTCCATCCGCGAATAAACGCCCGCCGGATCCTTTCCGAGCAGCGACTCGATCAGGCTGACTTTTTCAAAGAAATCATTCCAGTCCAGCGTTGAGAGGAGGCGCATGCTGGTGATGATGTTTCCGACTGTGACCTGGGCCGCTGCCTGGCGCTGGTGTTCCGCGTGGATTAGTTGCTCGATGCTCGACTCGTTCTGTTCGAGGCGTTTTTCGATCCAATCCATCACCGGCATTACGTTGGGATGTTGTTCGCGCAGACGTTGCACGAGTTGGACCAAAAATGTTTGTGGCAGTTCTTCAGGTTTGCCTACGCGCTCGTTAACGGTCGTGATGATGCTCGTGGGCTGCAAGGATGCGAGTTCGAGCAAACGATCGGCCAGCAGGTCTGCTTCTTCACGCTCTTCGCGCGCGCGAGTGATGGCGAGTGCAAGACGGCGCAGGTTTTCGACGAGAGCGAGACGGAGCGTTATCGCGACAGCCCAGAGTTCTCCGATCGAGAGCGGCGCCTTTAGTTGATAAGCGATGATGAATCTTCGCAGTGTGTTGGTGTCGAGACGCGAGTCAGTGTGCGCGATCAGCGCGAGGGCGACGGCGTAGATGCGCGGGTAGCCCGCGAGTTCACCTGAGGCAAGCTTGGGGAGCTCGTGGTAGTAACTCTTTGGCAGGTCCTGACGGATTTCGCGCAGTTGTTCTTCGACGATGTGGTAGTTGTCGACGAGCCATTCGGCGGCGGGTGAGATCGGCCGTCCCCTGCGGATCGCTTCGACGAGTGATTTGTAGACCGCTTCGAGTTTGTGGCCGTTGTCTTCGAGTCGGGGAAGAAGTTGGGCGCGGCCCTTCTTAGTGACAGTCTTGTGTTCCGTGGCGAGAGTTTGAGCGTACTGTTCGAGGCGTTCGACGCTGAAGAACTCCGCTTGAAACGGCTTCTCGCTGTCAATGCTTTTCGGTTTGCTGAACACGGAAACGATCGAATCGACTAACGCAGACGTCCCGCAGGACTGTTCAATTTTAGGGGGCTCGTGCCTTTACGGGGGAAACGTCAGAATATCATTTTGTGCTTAGTACCTGATACTGGTCCTTCGTTTGTTAACAACAAAGCAGAAAACACAAAGTCCAAAGATCGATGTATACTCTCGCGCGATGCGTGTTTTGGGAGTCGATCCCGGCAGTCAGACGATGGGTTGGGGCGTTGTCGAAGGCAACGGCCGGCGATATTCGCTGGTTGATTTTGGCGCAGTGCGTGCGCCATCAACCTTGAAGTTTTCGACGCGGTTGTTGCGCATGTGCAACGGGCTCGAAGAAGTGATTGCCGAGCATCGACCGGACGCCTGTGTGCTTGAAGATGCGTTTCTTGCGACGAACGTCAAGGTGAGTATGAAACTCGGGCAAGTTCGTGGCGTTGTGTTGTTGGTTGCGGAACGCGCTGCGCTGGAGATCTTCGAGTATTCGCCCCGGTTGATCAAGCAGACGATCGTCGGCTACGGGAATGCCGAGAAGCACCAGGTGCAGGAGATGGTGCGGTTGCTACTGAAACTGCGAAGCGTCCCGTCGCCGCATGATGCTGCGGACGCGCTGGCGGCGGCGATCTGTCATTTCCATCACGCGCAGTTTAAAGAGCGAATCGTAGCTGCGATCGGGCAGTAGCGATTGGTTCTAGTCACTACCTTTACCTCACGAAGGAGAAAACATCATGGTTCCTCACAAACTCATAGTCTCGCTGTCCCCACTTCTGCTCCTATTAGTTCAAACCAGCGTGTTGGGTCAACGAAAAGCGCCAACCGGCGGCCGTCTCGCGGTTGTCGTGGACGAACGTCTTTCGGTTTTGCGTTCGACGCCTGAATTGAATGGGAATCTTGTTCGGCGCCTGGGCCGGGGACGCCTCGTCGCGATCCGGTCCGCGAAAACGAATCGAGACGGTGTCACGTTCTTATTCGTCAACGTCACCAGCCGCACGCGCGGCTGGATTCAACATGAATCCGTGGTCTCTTGGTCACGCGCAGGCGATGATCACCGACTCTTCCAATTAATCGAAAGTTCTCACGACTTTGATCGCATCGTCCGCGCGCGAATCTTCCTCGACCACTTCCGTCGCTCACCCTTGCGGCCGCGCGTCCTCTTACTACTAGGCGACACTGCCGAAGTTCTCTCGGCGAAACTTTCTGCAACCGTCACTCGCAAACTAGGGAACGCTGTGCTCGCAGCTCCCGAATTCACCTATTACCTGAATCACTCCTCGCTGGACCGCTACAACCGCCAGCGCGTTTACTTCATCTTCAGCCCATCCACCAAACGACTCCACTACGACGGCGCCGCCTGGCGCCTCCTCCTGCGCCACCACCCCAACTCCCCCGAAGCCCTCGAAGCTCGCAAACGCCTGGCCAACTTACCGAAACAATTGCTCTAAAGAACCAGACGCTGACCAGGATCTCGGCGTTCCCGTTGAAGGCTGTAGCTGAAGTAGCCGCAAGATAAACCTTCACAACCCACCCACCATTCTCTATATTCTTCGCGATCTGACGCCCATCCGGGGCCCGAAACGCGTAATTTCTGCCTGTCACGCTGTTAATAATTCCCCAGACTCCTCGTCTATCAGGATGGAAGACGAAGGAGAACACCGTGCAGGCAGCAGTTAAAACCTTGCGACTAGTCAATAATGACCCTGTCGGCGTAAACAACGAATACGCCGGCAATGGACGACCTCGAGAACCTGTCGGCGTGAATAATAACCAGGTAAATACAGGATCTGTCGCCGTGAACACAGCACCGGCCGGCGAGCTGGAGACCCTCTTCCAGGCGCACCACGGACGCGTTTTTCGCACTGCCCACCGCATCACAGGCAGCGCCGCGGATGCCGAGGATGTCCTGCAAACCGTCTTCCTGCGTCTTGTAAAAGGCCAGGAGGACTACGACCTGTCGCGCAATCCTGAAGCGTATCTGTCACGCGCCGCCATCAACGCTTCGCTCGACCTGCTCCGCAGCCGTACGCGATCGAAAGCGGTGGCACTCGATGACGTCAACACTGAGGCGCTCGCCAGCGGCTTTCGCAATCCCGAGGTCGCCCATGCCGATCGCGAACTGCAAACCTTGGTAAGACAAGCAGTTGGCCGACTCGGAAAAACTGCCGGCGAGATGTTTGTTCTCCGTTATTACGAAGGTTTCGACAACAAGGAAATCGCCGTCCTGCTAAACACCTCGCCACTGGTCGTGGGCGTTGTCCTCCATCGCGCTCGCACAAAACTGAGAAAAGAGATTGGGCACTATCTGGAGAAGCACCATGAAAAGCAATCGTGAAGACAAAATTCTCGACCAAATCACCGCTGAAATCCGCAACGAAAAGGTGGACGAGGCGACGATGTCAGCGGCGGCAGACCGTGTTTGGGCGCGTGTGTCCGCTGCGGCAGGTGAAGCTGAATTTCAGATGCCGGCCGTCGATCGCATTGAAGGCTGCGCAGATTTTCAGTCGCTGATACCTGCTTACCTCGCGGGCAAACTTTCCGAAGCGCGCTCGCTGTTGCTCGTTGACCACACGCACGAGTGCATCCCGTGCCGCAAAGCGATGAACGAAGCACGCCATCCCGCAATCCGCACGGTAACGGCGAAGCCGAATCGTTTCGCAATGCAGCCGGCCATGCGCTGGGCCATCGCCGCCGCACTCGTTATCGGGATTGGGCTGTTAGCCATTCCGTTCGCCCAACGGTTCTGGCCGTTTGGCGAATTCGACGCGACAGTCCAGGCCGCAGACGGACAGGTTTATCAAATCGCCGATACTGAAACTGCCGCAGTCGCCGCCGGGGCAAAGCTCCAGAAGGGCGAGAGAGTACGTACGGCGAAAGACGCGCACGCAGTCGTTCGTCTGGGCGATGGCTCGTTGATCGAAATGCGCGATCGTTCCGAGATGTATCTGACGAAGTCCGGCAAGGACACAACCATTCACTTGAGCCGGGGCAGCATTGTCGTGGAAGCCGCGAATCAGAAGGACGGCAAACTCTTCGTCGAGAGTGGTGATTCGCTTGTTGCGGTTACGGGAACTGTGTTCTCCGTCAACAACGGCACGAAGGGATCGCGTGTCTCGGTGATTGAAGGCGAAGTGAACCTGAACCACGCGGGCAAAGATCGCATGCTGCGCGCCGGCGAACAGGCCACGACTAATCCATCCATCTCTTTGATTCCCGTGAAGGACGAGGTGTCGTGGAGCCGCAACGCCGCTCGCTACCGAGAAGTGCTCTCGTCACTGGCTTCAATCGAAACTGATTTGCGAGCCGTCGAACAGCCGGGTGATCGCTACTCGACGCATCTGCTCGACTTGATGCCCGAGAGCACGGTTGTTTATGCCGCGTTGCCGAACCTGGCCAACACGATCACCGAATCGCACCGCATCATTCAGGAAAGAATGAGCCATAACGAAGCGCTTCGCGAATGGTGGGAGAAAGAACAGTCCGGTCGTGGACAGAACATGGACCAGGTGGTCGAATCGATTCGCCAGTTCGGCTCTTATCTCGGCGATGAGATTGCGGTGTCTGTGTCGATCGATGCGAAAGGTGAGCCTGGCGAACCGCTCGTGCTGGCCGAGTTGAAGAACTCAGCGGGCTTCCGCGAGTTTATCGAACAGGAGATCGCTAAGTATTCCGGCGACCACAAAGCGAAAGGCAAACTCACGTTCGTCGAGAGTCCGAAGACTGCCGCACCCGTAACGGATGGCACGAACGATCGACTCTATCTGTGGATTCAGAACAACCTGTTTGCTGCCAGTCCGAAACTGGAACAACTTCAGGATCTGGAAGCGGTGATTGGAGGCGGCGGTCACAGCAGTTTCACGGCGACTCCGTTCCGCAATCGAATCGCTCAGGTCTATCAGGAAGGCGCGGGTTTGCTTGTCGCGGCCAACCTGGAAAAGGTCGTCGCCGAGACCAAAGCAGATCGCTTAAAGAGCAACGATGGCGCGAAGAACGAGACCGCGTTGCAGCAGTTGGGCATTTTGAGCGTGAAGTACTTCGTGCTCAATCAGAAGGACGCCAACGGCAAGACCAACACCGAAGCGTCGCTCTCGTTCAGCGACACGCAGCGCGGCATTCCCGCGTGGCTGGCCAGTCCCGGACCAATGGGCTCGCTGGAATACATCTCGCCTGATGCGAACGTCGTCGCCGGGTTCGTCGTGAAGAATCCCGCCTCGATGGTCGACGATCTTCTCGGCGTGCTGGAAACAGTCTCGCCGGATTTGAGAAAGACGCTCGATCAGCAGGCGTCAGCTCGCGGACTCAACATTCGCAACGACATCGCTATGCCGCTGGGGGGTGAGTTTGCATTCGCAATCGACGGTCCAATCCTACCGACGCCGTCGTGGAAACTCGTGTTCGAAGTGAACGAGCCAACGCATCTGCAAAGCACGCTCGAGCGCGTTGTCGAAGAGGTCAATAAGGAAGCGGCGAAATTCGGCAAGAAGGGATTGGCCTGGCAACAGGCGGATCTCGGCGGTCGCAAGTACTACACGCTGAAGTCGTCGGACTTTGGACTTCTTGAAGTGAACTACACTTACGCGAACGGTTACATGATCGTCGCCGCGAGCCGCGCACTCGTCGAGCGTGCCTTGACGACGCACGACAGTGGCTACTCGCTGCTGCATTCAGCGCAGTTCACCGCGGGGCTGCCGGCGGATGGAAACGCGAACTTCTCAGCGGTCTTCTATCACAACATCGGCGGTCTGGTTCCGGCCGGACTGGCGAGCACTGCCGGAAAACTTCCGAGTGGACCATCGGAAGCGGTGAAGGCCATTACGGCTGACATGCCGCCGACGCTGGCTTACGCCTACGCGACGGGTGACAGCATCACGTTCATGGCGAACACCGAAGGCGGACCGTTCGGGCTTAGTCCCGCGACGCTCCTCGGGATGCCGAACTCGCTGGAAATGCAGAGCATCATCCAGCGCGGCATGAGCAAGAAGTAGGGCGCAGGTCTTTGGGCTTGGGTCTTTGGGTACTTAGTACTTTGTCTAAGACCAAAGGCCTAAGCCCAAGACCCAAGTATTAAAGTACAAAGTACGAAGCTCCAGGTACGAAGTACGAAATGAAGTTGCTCTCCATCTCCCTCGGTTCCTGGTTATTGGGATTCCTGCTGCTCCTGACAACGTTCTCACTGTTGGGAGCGCAGGGTCTCAGTGCCGCTGACATGAACACCGCCACGATCACATCGCTGATCATGGCGGCGCTCTTGTTCTCACTCGCCTATGCGCCGGCACTCTTCTGGTTGCGCCAGCGTCTCGGCGGTTGCCGTCCCATGCTGCTGTTTCCTCTGGCCTCGGCCGTCGTGCTCAACCTTCCTGTGTTTTTGATCGACATCCTTGCAATAGGCAGAACTTTAGCGCCAGCGGAAGCGTTAGCATGCATCGGCGCATTTCTGCTGATGGGCACAGTTTTCGGTCTCGGTTTCGTTTGGAATTATCAAGACGCAGCGCTATAAGAATGAGCATGGCACTCCCCGCGACAGTTCACGAACAGGAAATCACAACTCAAGCGACCAGGATCCCGGATCCGGCGGTCATAGATCTTCACGGGCTCAGTGTGACGTTTGGACGCCGTCCGATCCTGAAAAACCTGCGCGGCGATCTTCGTGGCAAGGCAATCGGCCTGTTGGGACCAAACGGCGCCGGCAAGACGACCTTGATTCACACTCTGCTCGGGTTTCACGAACCTACCGCCGGCACTGCGCAGATATTTGGTCACGACATCGTTAACGACGCGAAGAAAATCAAGTCGCTGATTGGCTACATGCCCGAACGCGATTCGTTCATTGCCAAGATGAGCGCCGTCCACTTTGTGCGTCTGATGGCTGAACTCTCGGGTCTGCCTTCGGAAGCTGCTTTGGAACGCGCGCATGAAGCTCTCTTCTACGTCGGACTAGGCGAAGCACGCTATCGCCGCCTCGAAACGTATTCCCTTGGCATGAAGCAGCTCGCCAAGCTGGCCCAGGCGATCGTCCACGGTCCTAAATTGATCTTTCTGGACGAACCGACAAACGGACTCGATCCGCCGGCACGGCTGCGAATGATCAAACTCATCCGCGAGATTCGCGACAGCGGACAAGCCAACATCCTCCTCTCGTCGCACCTGCTGCTCGACGTCGAAGAATGTTGCGACGAGATCCTGATCCTGCGCGATGGAGAGATCGCCGTCTACTGCAATCTCGAAGAAGAACGCAAATCGAATCGCAAGTTCCTCATGCTCGAAACACGCGGCGATCAAAACCGGTTCGTCGAAGCGCTCGAAAAACTCGGTTGTGAATACGCGATTACGAACGCGTCGCGGCTGAAGGTCGTGTTACAGGAGGGTGTCGAGGTGCGCGACCTGTATCGTGTCGCCGCCGAGGCGCAGGTGCAACTTCGACGTTTGAGTTACAAGCGCGACTCACTCGAGGACATCTTCCTCAAGGCAATGGAGAACGGTTATGGCGGTCTATGAGCAGACTTACAAACGTTACGCCGGGCCGCTGACGCCGGAGTGGAGCCGTTTTCTGATCATTCCGCGACATGCTTTGCGCGGAACCTTTAACTCCAAGCTCTTCACCGCGTTCTTTGCGTTTTGTTTCATTCCGCTGCTGGTCGAGATCATACTGATTTACTTCCGTCACAACGTGGGCGCCCTGGCGGCGTTGAGCATAAACGTCCGGGAGTTGGTTCCCGTCGACGCCTTCTTCTTCGAGACATTCGTCAATATTCAGAACAGCTTCGCGTTTCTCCTGGCGCTGCTTATCGGTCCTCCACTCGTGTCTCGCGATCTCAGAAACAATGCGCTTCCGCTTTATCTTTGCCGCCCCTTCTCGCGCACCGAGTACGTGCTTGGGAAGATGTCAGTGCTGCTGATCCTGCTGTCGCTGGTGACGTGGATTCCGCAGTTGTTGCTGTTCTTCTTTCAGTCGTATCTCGAAGGTTTTACGTGGTTCAGGGCAAATGCCTGGATCGCAAGCTCGATCTTCATCGCGAGTGTTTTCTGGATACTGCTGCTCGCCCTGTTCACGCAGACGATTTCGGCGCTCGTTAAGTGGCGCGTCGTGGCGAGTGGAGCACTGGTGGCGCTATTCCTGATTCCCTCGGCTTTTGGTCTGTTCATCAACGAAGTCTTTCGCACGCGCTGGGGAAACATAATCAGTTTGATAGCGTCAATCAGAAACGTGACCGCCGGTTTGTTTGGCACGTTCGACAGAGTGTCTGAGGTCCGACGGATAAGAGACTTCGAAGGGGTATTGGTCCGCGAGGTGGTGCTGCTCGAGCCGCCGCTCTGGCTTTCCTGGGCCCTGCTGTTCCTGCTTTGCGCAATTTGTCTCGCGTTGCTGTCGTGGCGAGTAAAAGCGTATGAGGTCGTGAAATAGATCGTATGTCGACCCCTTCAAATCAACTGATCATCTTCGACAACGTCTCGAAGTTTTACGGCGAGATACTCGGCGTGAATCGGGTCAATCTTCAAATCGCGCCGGGGATTACCAGCCTTGTTGGGCCGAACGGGGCAGGTAAGTCGACATTGATGAATCTGATGACGGGTCTGCTGCGGCCATCGCGCGGTTCGATCACGTTGCTGGGGATTCCGACCGATCAGCCTGAACGGCTGTTTCGAAAAGTTGGATACTGCACGCAGTTCGATTCGTTTCCGCGTGGTGTGACGGGGCGCGAGTTTGTAACTTCGTTTCTTTACGTGCATGGGTTCGATCGCAAGCGTGCGAACGAGTTGACTCAGGTGGCGCTTGAACGCGTCAATCTCGTCGAAGCCGCCGATCGAAAGGTGGCCGGGTACAGCAAAGGCATGCGACAGCGCATCCGGTTGGCCCAGTCGATCGCGCATCAACCGTCGGTCCTGATTCTCGACGAGCCACTCAACGGATTAGATCCGATGGTGCGCGCGGAGACGATCGCGCTGTTCAGAAGACTGGCGGCTGAAGGTCTGCACCTGATCATTTCGTCGCACATACTTCACGAGGTCGACATGATGTCAGACCGGGTGGTGTTGCTAAACAACGGCTACATAGTCGCCGAGGGAAACATTCATGGCGTGCGCGACGAAATGGAAGAGCATCCGATGCAGATCCTGATTCGTTGCGACCAGCCCGCTAAGCTCGCCGCTTATGTTTTTGCTCAGGACCATGTGGTGGAGGCGCGCCTGCACGAGGACCGGCGCGGACTTTTTATAAGAACACGCGACGCTGATCGTTTTTATCTCCTGTTGAATCGCGCCGTCACTGAAGGTGAAGTCAACGTGGAGTCGGTCGCGCCGGTGGACGACGATATGAGTGCCGTTTATCAGTACCTGATCGGCACCTCGGGTGATAGCGCATAGGAGTTTACCTGGATGAGTTCTGCCGCTGACGTCATACATACACCCGAGAAGCGCGAGTTGCCGCTGGGACTGTGGCTACGTCAAATACGTGCCATTGTCAGTTTGGAAGTTCAGAAAAACTTCCTCAGCCGGCGCTCGATCCTGATCTATCTCATCGCCATACTGCCGCTGCTTCCGTTGACGGTGCTCGCGTTTGTTCAGCCCGACTCCAACGACTGGGACTTCAACAATCTCAGCAAGATCTACGCCGTTCTTTATCACAGCTTGATACTGCGCACGGTGGTCTTCTTCGGTTGCGCATGGATCTTCATGAACCTGTTTCGTGGTGAGTTGGTGGACCGAAGTCTGCACTATTACTTCCTGAGCGCCGTGAGAAGGGAAGTGCTGGTTGTCGGGAAGTACCTGTCGGGGCTGATCACTTCGATCGTCCTGTTTGCCGCGACGACTGTCATCGCGATGCTGTTGCTCTACCTGCCGCACTTCTATTCGCAGAGTCTTCGGTACTTCACCGAAGGTCGTGGGCTGGGCCAATTGCTCGCCTATGCCGGAATAACGATGCTGGCGTGTGTCGGATACGGGGCGTTCTTTTTGGTCGTGGGATTGTTTGTTCGCAACCCGATCATTCCGGCGTTGTTGCTCTACGGGTGGGAGTGGTTGAACTTCCTACTGCCGCCGCTGTTGAAGAAGATTAGCGTCATTCACTATCTCAACTCGCTGATGCCGGTGCCGCTTTCGACCGCGATCTCCGAAGGCCCGCTGGCCGTTGTCGCCGAACCGACACCTGCATGGATCTCAATTCCCAGCATGCTGTTGGTCACCCTCGTGGTACTGATCCTCGCCGCGTATCGTACGAGACACATGGAGATCCGCTACGGCAGCGACTGAAGATTGCTCATTGGTCATTTGACATTGCTCATTTGTTATCGCAGAGCTGCGCAGCAGTTCCCAGAAACGCGTCAACCAGCACTCTAACGGTGAGAAAAATGACAAATGAGAAGTGTCAAATGACCAATGACCAATGACTACCTCCTGCTGACATACGTGTTGTCCTTAATCCAAAAGCGCCAGGGTTTGTCGATCCATTCCTCCGCGTAGTCGATGCCGATGCGTGGACCACGAGCGATCTGCGCCGGTCTTACTTTCCGAAACTCCTCCAACCAAACGCGGTCGCCCAACAGATCGGCTTTGTCCAGCTCGCGGTCGATTCCCATTGCGAGGCAAAGTTTGCCGGGGCCGTTAGTCAGGTTGTGGTCCGGATGAGAGTGACGCCGCTCGCGCATCAATTCGATGCCTTCCACTGGTTCGAGAGCACGGATCAAAACCGCGTGCGGAGTGTCGGCAACGTTGCTGACGACGTTGAACTGGTAGTACATCCCGTAAACGAAATAGACGTACGCGATCCCTCCCTGCTGGTACATCGTTTCAGTGCGTTTCGTGCGCCGGCCGCCGTACGCGTGAGAGGCGCGATCTTCCGGACCACGATACGCTTCAACTTCCACGATCATCCCGGATACGCGTTGTCCATCCGCTGCGGGGACCACGAGCAGTTTCCCGAGCAGATCGCGCGCGACGGTGAGGACGCTGGAACGCGTGTAAAACTCGCGCGGTAGTTTCAACGGCTTCGCAACCTCCACACCATCACTACGAAGATAACGAGCCCAATCACCACGATGCCGCGGCGTACCCATACTTGCCCGACTCGCACTGCCATACTCGCTCCGAAATACCCGCCGATCAGTGCCCCACACGCCATCACCAGCGCGTCCTCCCAAACCACCAAACCCGCGAGCGCGAAACTCAACACCGCGACGCTGTTGATGCAGATGCCGAGGAAGTTCTTGATGCCGTTGGCGCGATGCAGTTCGTTAATTCCGAGGAGTCCCATCGCAGCGAGCATCAGGATGCCGTTGCCGGCGCCGAAGTAACCACCGTACATCGCGGAGAACAACTGGAAAACCATGGCGCCGGTCCACCAGAGACCGGTTGGCTTTTCGTCGATCGATCCGAGCCGGAGCCGTTTGTTGATCTCTCCGTGGGCCATGAAGAGGATGGTCGCGAAAAGGATCAGAAACGGTACGAGGTCGGCGAATACAGGGGAGGGCGTCCAGATCAGAAGCCAGGCGCCAAGAGCGCCGCCTACCACGCTGATCAGGCCAAGCCGAAACAGAATGGTCGAACTGTTTTCGAGCTCTCTTCGGTAACCAAACAGCCCGCCAAACAGTCCGGGCCACAGTGCGACCGTGCTGGTGCCATTGGCAACTTTCGGATCGAGGCCCAGCCAGATGAGGACGGGAAATGTGATCAGCGTCCCGCCCCCGGCAATGGAATTGATTGCGCCCGCTGAAAACGCGGCGCAGAACATGACAAGCCAGGGGAAGAGACGCATAAAGCGCCCATGTTAAGATGCGCGTCGCACTTATGCCAACACGCACGCTACGTCTCGCCTTATTCGTTGTTGTCGCACTCGCCATTCTTTGGCCCGCTCATCCAATCGCCGCGAAACGAACTCTTCGTGTGATGACGTACAACATTCACGTCGGCGTCGGTATGGACAAGAAGCTCGATTTGCAACGCATCGCCGGCGTCATCAACGCCGCACGCCCGGATCTCGTCGGTTTGCAGGAGGTGGACCGCGGTGTGAAACGGACGGAAGGCAAAGACGAGATCGCCGAGCTCGCGGCGCTGACGCGAATGGAATACGCCTTTGCGCCGAATCTCGACTACCAGGGCGGCAAATATGGTGTCGCGATCCTTTCGCGCTTTCCAATCAAGAGCACTGAGCACCGCATGTTCGAGAACAAACGTGAGGCGGAACGGCGCGGCATGCTCCGCGTCGAAGTTGAAGTAGAGCGGAAGACCCTCAACTTCGTCACGACGCATCTCGACTATCAATTCGAAGACGGACGCTTGTTTGAAACCGAGCAGATGCTAAAGTTTCTCGAGGGCTTAAAAGGACCGCTGATCGTCGTGGCCGATCTGAACGA
Source organism: uncultured bacterium (assembly GCA_965649955.1). Taxonomy (GTDB): domain Bacteria; phylum Acidobacteriota; class Blastocatellia; order Pyrinomonadales; family Pyrinomonadaceae; genus PSRF01. The sequence continues at coordinate 44,532 of CBFGMX010000006.1, read as the reverse complement.
TGAACCGGCAGGCAGCGCTTACAAACTAATGCGCACCAGATTCGACGATGCGTGGGTGACGAGCGGCGCGAAAACTGAAGGTTTTAGCTATCCCGCCGACAAACCTGTGAAACGCATCGATCACATCTTCTACAGCACGGGCGATCGGATGCGGGCCAGAAAATCGTGGGTGATTGAGACGTTGGCTTCCGATCATGTTCCCGTCATGGCAGAGATTGAAATTCACTAACACGGACGACCGGGGAATTATGACAACTGAGAACGAGGAAAAAAGGGCACCAAGAGACGCTTACGAGATGAGCAAGAACGAGCTACGCTCTCGCATTGTGACGCTGGCATTCGATGGCGACGAGCGCAATTTCATCGCGTTCTATCGCAAGCTGCAACAGGGACTACCCGAAGGAACCGGAATTGTTCTGCGAGGCAGTGTCGTGACGAACAAACGTCACGAAGACGGCGCGCCGTTCGATGCGCTCGGGAGGTCAACCAGCGATATCGACGTCACCCTCGTCGGCAGGAAAGTCATGGAAGCGTGGTTGCCCGAGGCCTATTACATTCCCAGTCTCCACACAAAACCGCTCTGCGATAAAGATCCCGACATCGCCCCCAGCCTGAATCCTCTGCGCGAGTCGTTGCAGAAGCTCGCCGGACGCCCAGTGAATTTCCAGGCCACATCGAGTCTCGTCCTCTACGGCCGCGACGTCCTATTTGGTGAGCCATACTACGTGGTCGTCGAACCCGGGGCGGATGCGTGAGCCTGAGGTTACTCAGTTACAACATTCGTTTCGGTGGATTGGGCCGTGAGCAGGCGCTTGCGGAAGTCATAAAAGCCGCCGCGCCGGATCTGGTGGTGTTTCAGGAAGCGACGCATCCTGAAGTGATCGAGCGTCTGTCCGCCGCCACCGGTTTTCCGTTCTGGGCCGCGCGTCGCAACCACTCAATTGGATTTCTCAGCCGTAAGGAAGTCGCGTATCACGAGTGGCACTATCCGGCCGGCGCGCGACACTCGTTTCTCGAGATCGTTCCCAGTGGAACCGAGGCGCGAGTATTTGGTTTGCACCTGAGCGCGAGGTTTTCAAGATGGGACGAGCGTCGCCGCTGGCACGAGATCCGGTCACTATTGCAGGGAATCAAGCGACATCAGGAAGGCTTTCATGTTCTCGTCGGAGACTTCAACACGCTTGCGCCCGGAGAGATTCTCGAGATGGACAAGATGCCGGCTTGGATTCGCGCGTTGATCTGGATCAGCGGTCGCAAGCTGCAACGCGAGACGATCCAGTTCGTGCTGGACGCAAGCTACGTTGACGGTTACCGCCTGCTGCACCCTGACGACAAAGGTTACACGTTTCCCACGTGGGACCCGCATGTGAGACTCGATTACGTGTTTGCGCCGCAGGTGTTTAAGGACCGGTTGCTTAGTTGCGAGGTGATAACCGAACCGAAGGATCTGATCAAGGCTGCGACTGACCACTGCCCACTGATTGCAGAGTTAAGAGTTGACTAGGCGTCCAGCTTTCCGGCAGTTGAATGGGCGTCGCGCTGTGAATGAGAAACTCGCTGGTTGGACCAAGTGTCATCTGTCGTTGCCACAAAGCCGCTGCGGCTTCGCTGAGGATCGGTTCCAACGTTGAATAAAAACTCTTATAAGTAACCCCATCGGGTTTCGACAGCCACAGCGCGAAGCGCGGCTCATCGAATGCGTTGCCGATTTTTAGGCGATACAGTCCCGCTGTTCCATCTGCAGCTTCTCTTGCAACAAGATTGTGAGGCGCTTCGCATGGTCCAGACACCGCAGCCTCGTTGATTCGATCGAGCGCCGCCGAATCGTCCAGCAAATACCAGTCTTCATAAGCGTCCCCGGTCGTGTCCAGCCACCTCACGCCATGCATACGAAACACGCGCGACCCGTTGAAGCCTGCTGGTTTGTTCGCATTGAGCGTGCGGTGGAAGGCGACCAGGTGGTCGACATACGTTTCCGCGTCCACCCCCGGCTGCGGCCAGTGCCAAAAGACGTAGGCGAGCATGCTGTCAATTTGTCTTTGAAAACTCAGCCGCTGGCGGCATTCGCCTGCATGGCCTTGATGTCGTTCAGCAACACTTGCTCATGACCTTCCGGATTGACCTTGCGATAGATTTTTCGCAGTTTGCCTTCCGGATCGATCACGAAGCTGGTGCGGTTCCAGTACATCGTTCCTTTGTACTCGCTCTGGCCCACGCCTGACGCTTCCAGAAATTCGTGCTGTGGGTCGGCGAGCAGGTCGATGCTGAAACCAAATTTGTTACAGAAACTCTGGTGCGACGCCACGTCGTCTTCACTGACACCGACAACCGCGATATTTGCGTCGTCAAAGTCCTGCTTGCTCGCCGTGAACGACTTGCCCTGGATCGTGCAACCAGGCGTGTCGTCTTTCGGGTAGACATAGACCACCAGCCATTTGCCGGCGAAGTCGTCGAGCGTGACTGTCTCGTTGTTCTGGTTCTTGAGTTTGAAGTCGATGAAGCGTTTGCCTTCTTCTACGGCCATGAGTTCGTTCCCCCTCGTGAAATCTAAGAATGATTACGGTGTTGTTTCTGCCAAATTCGATTTGTACTTCGTGTCGGTCTCGCGGTCAGTCATTTCAATGTAGACCCAGCTCGGGGGGACCATGTCCGGCGCCAGGTCGAACCACAGTTTGTCGAGATCGGCACTCCTGGTGATACCACAGAATCCGTTCAACCGCCTGCCACGCTGATCGTAAACATCGATCCACGTGCGGGCCGATTTGGTGTTCGTACCGCACGGCGGCAGGTTGGGTGACGGCGCGAAGAGTTCATTGGGATACTTTGCCTTATTTGCCACGTCGTACTTGTAACGAATAAGTTGCTTGCCGCCGGCCTCCACCTGCTCCTGCCCGATAAACGCCAGCACCGGGTTGGGAAGCCGTTGCTGAGCGGCCGCCGAATCCTGGATTAACAGAACCAGAGCCAAAGCGGTCGCAAAAAGGACCGCCGTTCTCGTGAAATTCAACATGGGGGTCTCCTTGGAGTTGACTGATCCTACCACGCGACAGCGTAGCGACTGCGCCTCGGATCCGCGCCCGCCGAGGCCACGCCGTTCTTCAAGTCGTAAATAACCACCGTGGGCGCCGACAGTGTACCCCACTCGGATTGGACCTTGACCTTGTGCCCCTTTGAAGACAACTCCTTAATGGTCTTCAAGCTGACGCGCGATTCGATGTTGAGTGATCCGGGAACAAACTCGTGATCGTCAAAGGAACTGACGTAATGTTGCGTGTCGAAACGCGGCGCCTCGACCGCTTCCTGCGGGTTCATGTCAAATTCGATGATGTTCAATAACACCTGTAACAACGCCTGGTCCTGATTGTCGCCGCCGGGCGTGCTGAGCACCATGAACGGTACGCCGCCTTTCAACACAAGCGTCGGCGTCAACGTGATGCGCGGTCGTTTACCCGGTGCGACTACGTTGGGACTATTCGCATCGGTAAGTGCCGATTGCAATCGTTGGCCCATCAGAACGCCGGTGTCGCCCGCAACTACGGCAGGTAACCACGCACCGCTCGGCGTCGCGCTAAAAAGGTTGCCGTCCTTGTCGACGACGTTTACGCACGTCGTGTCGTTGCCTCGTTCTATCTCGGGGACGGTTGAGACACGCCCGATTGTTTGAACCGCACTCGCGAGTACCGCTTTCATGTTCGCCGGATCGCCGGGTTGTTGGGCCAATGAAGCTCGTTCCTGATCGATCAAAGGGCGGCGCAGCGCCGCGTAGTCTTTCGACAACAGTTCCGTCATCGGGATTTTCACGAAATCCGGGTCGGCGTAGTAACGATCGCGATCGGCCATCGCGAGCTTGAGGGCTTCGGCGAGCGTGTGGATGTATGCCGCGGAGTTGTGCCCCATCTTCTTGAGATCGAAACCCTCCAGCATATTGAGTGTTTCGACCATCGCCGGACCCTGCGTCCAAAAACCGGCTTTGTAGACCTGGTAGCCACGGTAGTTTGCTTCGACAGGTTGGCCCACCTTCGCGGAGAAACTCGCGAAGTCGCCTGCCGCGATCAAGCCGCCGTTTGCCTGCATGTAGTCGCCGATGCGTTTCGCGATGGGTCCTTTGTAAAAGTAGTCGCGCGCTGCCATCAGTCCCGCGTGCCGACTGTTTCGTGAGCCACGGCTTGCGAGTTTTTCGGCGCGCACGATTTCGCGAAGAGTGCGGGCGAGGTCAACCTGCACGAAAATCTCGCCGACTTTCGGTACTTCGCCGCCGGGAAGAAAGATGCGTTTGGCGTCGGGCCATTGCGAGAAAACTGACGAGCGAGTGCGGATGTATTGCACTCTCAATTCATCGATCGGAAAGCCGTCGGCAAGCTGAATCGCGGGTTCCATGACCTCGGCCAGAGTTTTGGTGCCGAATTTGTCGAGCGCGGTGACGCAGGCGTCGAGGATCGCCGGCACTGTCGCTGACAGGGGTCCAGTTGACGGGATCATCCCGCCTCTGCGCGCGCTTGCCATTGTGGTCTGACCGGGACCCGACGTCTCTTCCATGTGGGCGCGGTTGACGAAGAACTCTCGCGTGGCTTTCATCGGCGCCTGGCCCATTCCTTCAATGACCGCCACTTTCTGGTCCTTCAGTTTTATGAGGATGGGCACCTCGCCGCCAAACGAAAAGTGTGAGAATTCAATCACCGATGCCGCGAGAATCGTTGCCACACCGGCGTCGACCGCGTTGCCGCCGCGCTGGAGTATTCTCAGGCCGGCTTCGACCGAAAGCGGGTGACCGCCGGCGACGACTCCACGTTTACCACGAACGACGGGGCGAAACGTGTCCGCGCTCGATGTCTGAACGACGCTCGCAAAGATGAAGCAACCAATCAGACAAAGAACAAACAGTCTTTTCCACGACAATAATGCCGATGCTGACATGGGGCGGGCCTACCTCTCTCCGGTTTCAAGTTGGCGAATTGTCAACTGGATTTCAGTCGTTAGTCAACACGGATTACACAGATGGACACGGAATGTGCGGTTGCTGGTAAGATGAGGCGCAGACAAAAAGAGAGGGCACTGACCTCCCCCAAGACCAGTGCCCTTGCCTTTATCTCAGTTCTCCCATGGAGAATTAACGACGGGCAGATACTACTTGCCCGTAGCTTTGGGTAGGTTGCATAAGTCTTGTAAAGCTTTTGCGAGGTTGTGACAAAAGTTTTTCAAAGTTCCCCGGCCAAACTAACGCCGTAGGGAATACTCATTGAGGAAACGCCTTGGCAAATTCACCGAAGATCGCGCCGTTTGGCTCATGGAAATCGCCCATCACCGCGGACCTCATCGTTGGCGGCTCTGTTGGTCTTAGTCAGCCTCAGTTCGACGGGTCCGACATTTACTGGTTGGAACTACGACCCACCGAAGGGGGCCGCAACGTTATAGTGAAACGTTCGGACACCCGTAGTTTTACGGACATCACTCCGCCTCCTTTCAATGCTCGCACGCGCGTTCACGAATACGGCGGCGGCGATTACGTCGTCAGCAACGGCGTGGTCTATTTCTCCAACTTCGCCGACCAAAGACTTTACAAGCAGGTTGGACCAGCCGAGCCGCAACCACTGACCCCGGCTGCCGAGATGCGCTACGCGGACGCTTGCCTGGACCATACGCGCGGACGGCTCATTTGCGTTCGGGAGGACCACACGGTCCATAACGCCGAGGCGGTGAACACGATTGTCGCTCTCAGCACCGATTCGAACGAAGATTGCGGCGTGGTTCTGACCTCTGGTAACGACTTCTATTCGTCGCCAAGGGTCAGTCCGGACGGCAGCCAACTGGCGTGGCTAACGTGGGACCATCCCAATATGCCCTGGGACGGTTGCGAACTATGGGTCGGGGAGTTTGGTGAGGACGGAACGCTGAGTTCCACGAGATGGGTCGCGGGTGGCGTCGCCGAGTCGATTTTCCAACCGGAGTGGTCGCCGGAGGGCGTCCTTTATTTTGCGTCCGATCGGAACGGTTGGTGGAACCTTCAACGGATTTCGGCCGCCGGCGAGATCGAGAGTGTCACCAGGTCGAAAGCGGAACTCGGCATGCCGCAATGGTTGTTTGGCATGTCGGTGTACGCCTTTGCTTCGCCCGAGTTGATCGTTTGCAGTCACGTCGAACAGGGCGTCTCTCGTCTGGAGACCATCGACACCCAAACCGGAAAACTCACGATCGTCGATTCGCCGTTCACAGATATTCAGTATCTCAAGGCGTCGAACGGTCAGGCCGTGTTCCGGGCCGGTTCGCCGACGGAGGTCGCGACGATCACTAAATTCGATGTAGCCACGGGACAATTTGAAACTTTGCGCCGCGCGAACGAGCGGGAAGTCTTTCCGCAGTACTTTTCAGTGCCGCGCGCTATCGAGTTCCCGACGGAAGCTGGACTGACTGCCCACGGCTTCTTCTATCCACCGCAGAACCCCGACTTCCGCGCGCCTGACGGCGAGAAGCCGCCCCTGATCGTGAAGAGCCATGGTGGTCCAACTGCGGCAGCGTCCACAGCGCTGAGTCTTTCGGTCCAGTTTTGGACCAGCAGGGGATTCGCCGTTCTCGACGTCAACTATGGCGGGAGTACCGGCTACGGCCGGCAGTACCGTGAGCGGCTGAACAAGAAATGGGGCATTGTGGACGTCGACGATTGTGTGAACGGCGCCCGGTATCTCGTCGATCGCGGCGAGGTGGATGGCCGGCGCTTAATCATTACGGGCGGCAGCGCCGGTGGCTATACGACGCTTTGCGCACTGACATTTCGCAATGCGTTCAAGGCGGGTGCAAGTCACTTTGGCGTGAGTGATGCCGAAGCACTGGTGCGCGATACTCACAAGTTTGAATCGCAATATCTGACGGGTTTGCTTGGTCCATATCCCGGAAGAAGAGATATCTACTACGAACGATCGCCGATCAACTTCTCCGATCGACTGTCGTGTCCGGTCATCTTCTTTCAGGGACTCGAAGACAAGGTGGTTCCGCCAAACCAGGCGGAAAAGATGGTCGAGGCGATCCGGGCGAAAGGGATTCCCGTGGCTTACGCGGCGTTCGAGGGCGAGCAACACGGCTTTCGGCAGGCGCAAAACATCAAGCGGGCGCTGGAAGGCGAGCTTTACTTTTACTCCCGCGTGTTTGGTTTTGATTTGGCCGAGCCGGTTGAACCGCTCGTCATCGAAAACCTCAGAAGGCGCGCTCAGTAGACGCGCCTCAGTGAGGGTTATCCGGCCGGTCAGGCGGCAGATTCGGCGGTGCGGTAGGCGGCGGATTCGGTTGGGGTGGTGCAGCGTTGGTGGCGCCAGACGATGCCGCGATTATGAACAACACGAGGTTCTTTGGCAGGTGGAGTTCGTGCATTGGACCAAAGCCTTCGTTCGAGAGCGAGTAAGTCACCGGTTGGGCCACCACGCTGAAGCGGGTCAGAAACGCGCGCGTCTGATCGTCAACCGCCGCCGTCGGTTGTTGTATCCAGGTCCTGTAACCCTCCATCAAACTCGGCGAGATATAAATCTGACCCTGCAACTGTTGTGGCTGCCAGCGAGTGTAGTTCTTGAAGTGTGGCTCGCCTGAGAGTGTTTCCCGTTTCAAGTATGAATCGACGATGTGTCGTACCGTGGCGACGTCCGGAGACAGAACGAGGAAGTTGCCTATAAAGGCGTACGAGACGACGTTGGCGTAGGAAACGAGTTCGGTGTCCTCGCGACGTTCCGTTTGGGCCAGTGAACTCGCTCCTTTGAAGGCGACAGATTCGATCAGCTTCGGCAACAACGTCCGCATGCCTTCTTTGTCTTTCAGGGACATCCCGATTGCGACTGAACGGCCCGACCTGGGGTCCGTTGTAGCATCCTTCACAGTCACGCTCATCGAATAATTCGACTGGTTCTCTGGCGAAGACGGTGGGGACGACGGCGAGGGCGATGGCGACGGTGCTGGTGACACAGACGGTGGGTCGGATTTCGGAGGTTGAAACCAGTCCAATCCGGACATCGGCACGCTGACCACGATCTCGGGACCGATTAGCGGAAGTAGATCGTCTTTAATCTTGATCTTCAGCTGTCGTTCCAGGGCCGCAAAGGGCGGTTCGATCTCGCCCCCCTCGTCGATGTTCATGTCCGGCCGGTGACTGGCGAGCATCGGTTGAGGTTTCGTCAACAGAGCGTACATTTGCGGCAGATCGAGTGACAACGTGACGAACATCTCGGTGTCGGCGGGGAGAATGTTTGGCGCCTCAGGTGCGATTGCCGGACCAGGTGTGAGCACCGGCAGGAACGGAATCGGATCGCTCTTTTCGCCGGGAGCGTTGACAAGCAGCGCGCGCACGTCGAACGAATCTCCCTCGAATGAAAGGCCGACGCCAAACGCGGCGGGCCAAGTCGGTGTGACGCCCGAAATTGACGACAGGACCATCGACAGCGTCATCAGCATCTCCGTCGCTGACTGCTGGTATTCCTTTGATGCTTCGGATGACTCCACCGCTTTCAACTCCGTTTCGACGCCAACGATCTCCGGTTCGTCGGGCATCGGTGGCTCAGTCTCTTCAGGTTCAGTTTGGGGTTCCGGTTCGGCGGCCTTCGGTTCAGCGGCTTGCTCGGCGACGGATTTCTGGCGCAACTCTTCAGACCGCTTAAGTCGCTCTGCATCTTCCTTCTGGATCCCAGCGTAGTCGACGAACAAAAAGATCGACTCGGTGTTTAAGCGGTTGCGGGCGATACGGAAGTTCACGTCTTCCGACAGCAACTTGCTTCCCGCGGGCCGGAGTTTTTGCAGACTCACGGGTTTTGGAGTGATGAGCACCAACGAGCCGGCCTGACGCATGTGGTAAGGCGGTAGCGGCGCCGGTTGAGTCTTGTCGGATTCGGCTGTCGAATTCGCAGGCGGTGGTATCAACTTTTGAAGAAACCCATTCAACTGCTGTTGAAACTTAACTGCTTCTTCAGGCGAGGCGAACTCAATTGCCACAAGCCCGTCGGGAAGTTCGTTTCCAGACGACCATGCGGCGAAGAGCAACCGCGAAGACATCATCTCGTCGGCGTGGGTGTTGAGCCATTTAACAACGGTTCTAAATTCTTGTGGTGGTCCAGCGAGTTTGAGGATCGGTTCGAGGATCTCGTTGACCGAGTTTGATCTGATGAGTTGGCCCACAGATCTGACTTCGGCGTAGATCTTGTAAGTGTCTGCGGCGAGCAACGTGTCGAAGGTTGGCGGCGGCGGCGTTGGCGCAGGCGTAGCTGCGGGTTGTGGTGTCCTCGGTGGCGTCTGCCGTTTTTGCTGGGCGGCCGAGGCGGACGCTGCAAGGACGATTATGAGAACTAAAGACGAAGCGACGGGAGTCGGGAGTTTGAGGCTCATGGCAAAATCACCTTAATACAGATGAGACCGAGTGGTTTCGCTCGGCGACGCGTTTCCACACCTTGTTCTCGCCTTCGACACGGACGAGATCGCTTACTAACTTGAACGCGGCGGCATACGCGGCTTGCATGTCAGCCGAAGTCCTGGCGGAGGCGAGTTTTTCCTCGATTGTTTCGAGCGGCAGCGACTTGTTTTCGCGTGACTGCGCCAGCATTGGTCCTTCGCCTGCCACATAAAGCGCCAGTCCTTCAGTCAGCCAGCGTGGCGTTTGGCCGGCGCCCATCGAGTCGACGACTACATGTACGAGTTCGTGGCGCAGCGTTGTTTCCAGAATCCTTCGCCGCTTCAGCAGCGACAACGGTTGTAATTCGATGCGATTGTTTTTAGTTGCCGCGGCGGCCCAGGGCGGCATGCCGGTGCGACCGGTGAAATCTCCAGTCGTCTCATTGACGACAACTTCGAGCAGTGGCAGGGAAACGTTTCCACCCGCGCGTCGGATGGTCTGCGTACGAGCGGACTCGAGCAGGTTGAGAAGCGCCGTTATTTCGTCGCCATCCATCCTCTTCGGAAACTTCACGCGAAAGTGCTCGCTGCGCATCGAGCGATTCGTGGTGACGGGGATGGCTCGTGAACCCACGTTGGTGCCCGGGAAGTACTTTCCGAGAATCTGGCGGTGCGTGAACCCACGTTCGGCCATCACATGCGCTCCCTCCTGACATAAACCGAGTCCGTGTCCGAAGCCACTGCCCCGAAATACAAACGCCGATCCGGAGCGTGAAATGGTAAAACGCGAACTCTTCAGGAGGTTCCACCCTAGCGCTCGACCGACGATTAGCTTGAAATCCCAGCCATTAATCACGCGCCGGCGGTCACCAACAATAGACACCAGCTCGGCTCGTCCAGTTCCGTCATGACGCGTAATTGAGACGTCGCGAATCGTTTGGCCGACGTCTGTCCGAGGATCGCTGCGGAGCGCTTTGATCAATCGATCGGCGGGAATCGTGTCGGTCCAGCGGCTGTGAGATTCGGAATTGCAGAAGTCGTCGCGAACACCCTGAAGGTATTGCGGAGCGTTTGTGCCCCAGAGGGTTCGGATATTTGCAGTCATGCCGCCGCACGACGCGCCGAAGTACGCATCGACGACCTGGCCCTCCTCGTCTCGCAGGACCATACCAGCAGTGGTCTTAACTGCGTCGACGACAGCGGCGCGAGTCGTGGATGTTTCGAAACGCTGGCAGTGTGTCGTAGTGCAAAAGTCGTAACCGTCGTGAGCGTGGCGCTTGAGATTTTTCAATGCGTACGTGCGTGCGGCGATTGCTAACGCTTTGAGTGCTTCCGGTTGGTCCTCCATGCTGCCTTCAGTCGCTACGACGTGCTCGATGTACTCTTCGAGCGGCATGCGTTGAGTTACGTTTTCGCTGACCTGGTGTACGGCGACTTCAGGTTGCTGAGGTTCAAGCGGACGGTTTGCGGAGGTGTTGTCCGGTGAAAATTCTTCGAAGATCGGTCGGGCGAGCTCCGCTGCTTCTGCGCCGTGAGCATTTCTCAGGAAGACAATGACGCCGAGTTGTGCGTTCGCAGTATCGGTTAACTTGTCGGAGGGAAAAGCGATGCCGACAAACCACCCGTTGAAGCGAAAACCTTGAAGCGGCCGCGACGTTCCTGTCTTTCCGACTATGTAGGTCGCAAGGGAATCGAGGTCCGCTTTTTCTGCTGTACCAAAGATCAGTGCGCCACGCATCCCGCCGATCAGCATCTTGCGTTGTGCCTCATCAATCGCGACTTCGGATCGAACACGTGGAGCGAAAGCAGTGTCGGATGCGGCTGCCGGTTGAAGCACGTGGCCGCCGTTTGCAAGTGCTGCGTAAGCAGTCAGTAGTTGAATCGGTGTGACCTGGAGTGTGCGGCCTTCGCCGATAGCGTTCTCCGGTCCCCACCCTGTCCGCAACAACACGCCGGCGGCTTCTTCGGCACCGCCGATTCCGGTGGGCCGTCCGAAGCCAAACTCAGACAGCGTTCGTGTCAAATCGTCTTCCTTGAGCTGTTCGCCGACGGTGGCGAAGTAGTAGTTGCAGGAATATGCGATTGCCTCAGGTGTGTTCAGCGGCGGGAGTTTGCGTTCATGTGAACAGACGGCGTTCACGCCTTTGCGCCGGTAGTGCTCGTGGCATTTCGTGCGGGAGTTGCTGTCGATTACACCGGTCTGCAGCGCGGCGAGTGCGGTGAATGGTTTGATGGTTGAGCCGGGTGGAAATGCATGTTGAAATGCGAGTTGGGGATTGACGATCGCGCGGATTCGTCCGGTTTGCACGTCGATTACGACAATCGAACCGTCTCGTTGGCCTAACGCCGATTCGGCAGCGTGCTGGAGTCGTTTGTCTTCTTCCGCGGCACTGCTTGCGCGCGCAGTTACAGCAGGCGCTGGAGCAGGCGAAGACGTGGGTCCAGCGAGTAGCGCGCGTGAGAGCGCGATCAGCAGTACACAGATACAGACACCGACGCCGATTGCGATCTTCATGTTTGAGTTACGGGTGCTTCTTCAGTGGTAGCAGTCACGGGTATCTCCTCAGTCCTCGTGCTGAGTATCGAGAGCGCGCCGATGGTTACTACCCATCCGATCAGAATCAACAGCGCGCTCAACACAACTCGCACCGTAAAAACTGAAACTTCCAACCATGTCCGTTGGATTGGGATCGTTTGGGCCAACAGGAAGTACGGCGCGACCGCGAAGATCAGAAACCCGAACGCGAACACCAAAACTGCTTGCGGCGCGAAAGCCGCCGCCAGCGTTTTAGGCAGACTGCGGATAAGCTCACGCAGACCGCGCGTGCTGGTGGCGATCCACAGTTGGATTGTGACGAGCGGCGCGATCACGCCGATTAGCAAATACCGAAGGACGACCAGCGTCGTCAACACGTTGGGTGAAGACGGTAGCGATGTCTCCGGATCGATGGTTATGCGGCCCATTAGCTTGCCGAGGCCGTAAGCCGCCAGCAGCGTCAACGCGATCACGGGCAGGCTCACGACGATGAATTTCAAACAGTCGCGCAATGCTTTTGGAACCAGGCCCGATGAACCGTTCACGTAGTTAACACTCACCGCCTGCAACAGGAAGAAGAGCAGCGGAGCGGCGAGCATCATTGTGAACGTCAGGATCAGTTGCGGCACCGTCGCTTCGCGCGTGCTGATGAAAAGGTAGACCGCCAACAGCAGCGCCACGTAAATTGCGACGAGCAACGGCAGGGTCGTCCAGCTCTTGAACAACATTCGCACGGCTGACCAAACTGCGTTTGCCGATTTCAGATACATTTCAGGGCCACCTCCAAAATGCCGATCACTGTTTGGATGGCGAACGATCTTTGAACGAGGATCTTCCGGAAGCAGTGTTCGCGTAAACCTCCGGACGATACATCAGTTCGACCCGCGCGGGTGCGACTACAAAGTCACCCGGTACTTGCACGCGTATCGCGTATTGGAACGTCACGTCGCCGTCGAACGAATCAAGGAAGTACACCGTTCGCCGGTCGCGAAACTCTCGCGAGCTGTACCAATCGGTCCAACCGCTGTCGGTGTAGTCGAGATTCAGATTGCCGACGCTTTCGAGTTGCTCAGCACCGGCCGGAATCGGATCTTCCAGCATCAGGTGACGCGCCTGCTTACCGGTGACTCTCAGCTTCACCACCAGCAGGTCGCCGGAGTTAATCTCGCCGCTCAACGGAGACATGGACCACTTCAACTGGTAGCCTTCTTCTTTAAGTGTTAGCCGGTGGTACTCGCGAGTGACATTCAAATCCGCCGAACCACGCGCGTTAACCTGTTCCTCGCCAGTGTAATACTCGACCGCTGACGAGAGATACAGACTTCCTTTACCACGTTTGACGACGCGAACATGATTGGTCGCTCCAACTGTTCCGCCTTTGCGATTGATCACGAACGTCTGTCCGGCGCTTGCGTCAGTGACGCGCTGCATCAACACATTCTCACCGTTTACGTAGACCTCAAGATCGTACGCAGGCGCCAGTTCACGACTCGCTTTGACGTAGTCGATCAAACCGTAGATTGCGAAGGCGGTGTCTTTGGTGGAGTTCCAGTAGTAACTGTTGGTCCTGTCGGACACGAGCCAGCGCGCAGCCAGCGGCAACAGCGAACTATCAGGCTTGAGCCGGGCGAGTGCTTTCAGCGAAAGCGCCGTGCCCTCGGTTTCATCTTGGTCGGTGAAATCGAGTCGTTCCACGCGCTTCGAGTGCCAGTAAGCCCTGCCGTTACCGCTGGTCGCCGTGCGTTCGATGTCGTTGGCGATTTCGGAGGCGCGTCTGTCCTTTTGCAGCGACAGGGCAAGCGCCAACAACGCGCGGCCATACGGTTGGAGGTTGCCGCGTTCACCGTAGAGCTTGTCAACGAAACCACCATCCACGCCACCAGATTCAGCAAGCGCATAGACCATGAACGCGCGGGTGTCGGCGTCGATTTGCTTGCCCTTTTCATCCGTGCCGCTGTGCAGCATCGCTTCCAGTTTTACCCGGCCGCGGGCGATGCGGTCATCATCAATCTCGTAGCCCGCTTGTTTCGCCAACATCAACCCATCGACGACGTAAGCAGTCATGAACGGATCGCTGTTGTCGTCTTTCCACCAGCCCCAGCCACCATCGTCATGTTGGAATGCGTAGAGCCGGTTCCGCCCGCGTTCAACTTTCTTCTTCAAATCGTTGCCGGTGCGTAACGACGCTGACTTAACGTCCTTCAAGGTCTGCGAAACGATCACGTTGGGCAGGAAACTCGACATCGTTTGCTCGGTGCAGCCGTATGGATACGTGGTGAGGTAGTCGAGAGCACCGAATAACGTGCCGGCAATCGAGGGCGCGACTTCAACGCGCAACTTACGCGAATTAACGTCGGCATTGGCCGGCAGGTCGAGCGAGAACTGCTGTTCCGCAACCTCGTCGCTCGTTTCCCATCGCTGAACTTTCGCTTCGCGCAGACCGCGTGGTACGACGTCCAACGCCAGTTCGACTGCGTCGGATTCCGTGTTTGTTAGGGCCTTAGCCAGGAGTCGAACTTCGCCTGTTTGCGGCGCTGAGATTTGCCAGTCGACGCGATACTCGCCCTGTTTATCGATCGTCACGGTCTGGTCCGCGGAGCCGATCAAGTTCGCGCCCGTAACGGAGATCGAGATCTGGGTCGCCTTGGGTTCCTTCAGGTAATTATGGACCACGCCCGAGAGCGTGACAGTGTCACCCTGCGTCAGAAACCGCGGTGTTTCCAATCGCAGAATCACGTCTTTTCGGGAGATCACCTTCGAGGTCTTAACGCCGACTTTTAAATCGCTGGTGACGCCACGCGCCGTTGCCCGCCACGTCGTCAGGTTGTCAGGCAAACGAAAATTCACCGTCGCACGTCCATCGGCGCCCGTGATCGCGCTCGGTTGCCAGAACGCGGTGTCGCGAAAGTCTTTTCTGATCAGCGGCTGTACCTGGTCGTTCTGGTTCTTGAAGTCGGCCAACTGGTATGACGGCTTGTTGGCTGCAAGATCCATCGGCTTATCGCCCGCGTAACCGATGAACGAATAGGAGATCGAGAGGTGAGTGGAGACTGAGTTATAACGCGTGCCATAGAAATGCTTGCGAATGTTTCCCGAATAGTCAGGCGCGAGGCTGTAGATCGCTTCGTCGACTACTCCGAGACTCACTTCGGCGTTCCGCACCGGTGCGCCATCCGCGTCGCGCGCCAGGATCGTGTACGACGCGGTCTCACGGGGCTTGTATTCGCTCTTGTTTGGAATGACTTCGAGGTCCAGCATCTTGTCTCGTGCGGGAACGACGAGCCGTTTGCTGTCGTGATACATGTCGCCTTCGTGAACGAAGGTCACGCTGAGAAAGACATTGGGCGCGTAAGCCGCTTCGATGGGAACGTCGAGAAGCGCAGTGTTACCCGCTGCCTTTACCAATCGCGTGGACATGACGCTCTCGACTTCCGTAGTGACGAGCAGATTGGCCCGGTCGTAAGGAAGAATCGCGAGCACGCGCGCGGTTTCCCCCACGCGATAAGATTTCTTGTCGGGAACGAGTCTTATCGAACCGTAGTTCTCGCTGAAGTAAGCGCTGTCAGACCATTGGTTTTCGGCGTTACATACCCAGAGGAACCCACCGACCGAAACGTACTCTTTACCGTTCTCTTTGACGACGGTCTTGATGGCGATACTGCCGGCGGTCGTAATCGGGAGGCGGTGTTTGCCGCGGCCCTGCTGATCGGTCTTGACATCGACCGAGGAGAGTTCGTCTTCGATCAACCTGTAGTCGGAATCGTACTCGTTTTCTTTCTTCTCCACCTTTTCCCACGTGCGCAGGACCATCTTGAGCAACAGGTTCGCCGCGACGGGACGGCCTTCATAGTCGGTGGTGGTTATTTCGATGTCGGCGGTGTTGCCTTTTTGATAGACGAAGCGATCCGGCGTCGCGCGGGCAATGACACCGCCGCGCGTCGCGATCAGGCTCGAGCTGGCGTTGATCGCGCGGCGCGATGCATCTGTCACCTGCGCTTCAAGCCGGTATTCGAAATCCCAGATATCGTTTTCGCTACTTTGCGGAACGTCGAATTCGACGTGAAGCTGGCCCGAAGCGTCAAGCTTGCCTTCGCCTTGTGAGAGCATGTCGCCGTAGTAGTTGCCGTATTGCGAGTACTCCTCGTCGTCGACCTCGTCATCCTGCTCTTCTTCGGACCCGAAGTAGTACGGGTAATAACGCGAACGATAGATGTAGTACTTCACGTCCGCATTTGCGACCGGCGCTCCGAAGAAATAACGAGCACTGACGTCGAACCTGGACTTCGTTCCGGCAGGAACAAACCTCTGCGGGGCGGTTACGTTCACTTTGTATTCCGGTTTTTTGTATTCGCCAACTTCGAAAGTTCCAGCCGAACTTCCTTCTTCGGTGTTGGCATCAATCTGATACGTTCCCAACGCGGCTTCTTCGCCGAGGACCAGTTCGCCTGCAAAAGTACCGTTGTTCGATAGATTGAACTCCCGCTCCAGCACCTGCGCGTCGTTCGGATCTTTCACGACGACGTTAACTGTTTTCGTCTTAAGCGACTGGTAGCGTCCCTGTTCGTCGACGGCACGAAGGATTCCCTTGAAGTAGACCGTGTGATTCGGGCGATAGATCGGACGATCGGTGTAGATATAACCGTTGACGTTTTGTGGCTCGCCCTCCTCGTCGTTGAAGTAGTACGACTCGAGATCGGAGATCGCGAAGTTTTCGTGATGCGAGGCGAAGACGATGTAGTTGCTGCTATCGACCTCGGGCACGTCCGGATCGGCTTCCTCCTCCTCGCTGTCCTGCTTTTGAATGCGGGTGCGGAAAAGTCCTTCAGCATTGGTCGTTCCGGTGGTGACTGTATTGCGGGCTTTTACGATCGAGATTCGCGCATTCGCTTGCGGTTCACCTGTGATGCGATTAACCGCGTAAACGAGCAGCTCGCCATTCGGAGACGACTTTTCAACCATCGCCAGGTCCGTTACGACGACGACTGTATACGCTCGAAGATCGTTCTCTACTGCTTCTACCAGGTAAACACCGGGCTCACGCTTGCCGAGCGGGATCATGCGGCGGTCATATTCGTGCTCGAGAGAAGTCAACGGCTCGCGCCAACTAGTGACCAACTGGCTCGGATTCAACAACGGCACGCGGGCGTAATCGGCAACGTTGAGCGGCGTGCGTCGCGACGCTTCGTCTGCGCGAAACTTCTGATTGAACGAACGGCGCGTTTGTGAATTCAACTGCGCGCGCAGGTAATTTCGAAAACCGGAGTAGGCCCACGACTTGATTGCGCGGAGTCGTTCGAGAAACGACGGCTTACGCTGGAGCTTGGTTGTAATCTCCTCCTCCTCGTATTCACCCATTTGGTGCGGGTTGCTGAGCTGAGAGAAGAAACGTTGCGGATCGTTGATGCGATACACACGAAAGTCGAGTTTGTCGATGCCGCGATAGTCAATCCACAGACGCGGGTTTTCGGTGGTGCCGAACGTGCGATTTGTAGCGAGTGAGAAAAACGGCTTGACGCCCACCACCGTCTCCATGTTCTCGGGAACGTTCGGAGCTGCTTCCGACTTCGCGCTGCTGACTCGCGAATGGGCCAGCGCGAAAGCTGCGGCGATGACGACCAGGTAGATCAGAAACGCCCGGGGTTGAAGAGATTTGAAGTTGAAGCGGAACACGTTCATTCCTCCGATGTGACTTGCTGGTTGAGGATTTTCAGACGGTAGAAACCAAGGAAATTAGGGTTGCTGGGCAGCGGACGCCAGCGCTTGTTCGGATGCTGGTCCAATACGGATAGACGCACCTTTTTTACTTCGCCTGCGTCCTGCGGCGACGCGCCTGTGTGATAGACCACCCAATCGCGCGCGTTCTCGGCTGCGAAACGCGGCTCGCCGAGAA
This sequence comes from uncultured bacterium, assembly GCA_965649955.1. Taxonomy (GTDB): domain Bacteria; phylum Acidobacteriota; class Blastocatellia; order Pyrinomonadales; family Pyrinomonadaceae; genus PSRF01. The sequence goes on along the minus strand of CBFGMX010000006.1, from coordinate 26,752 downwards.
AAATCATGACGTGATAAGGAAATTTCTGAACCCACGGTTGGTGGAAGAAAAGCAGGTCCCCCGGTTGGGCCTGCTGGCGATCGCGTCCCACAAACGTTGCGTTGAACATCTTGAGAGTTTGCGCATCGGCAAACTCGGAAAACTTGCCCTGGGCGACGTCACGTGACGAGTAGTTACCGGGCGTGGTGCGAAACAGTTTTTCGCCGAGCGGTTCTGAGTCGAGACTAATGGAGACGTCGGGAGCGATTGGATCGTAGTTTTCACCCATTCGCTGGTACCAGGCGCGGTCGTGCTTGCGCAGCGATTCGCGCCAGGCGAACCGGACCAGGCCGGCACAGTCGCGTTGTTCGGTGTTCCATTCGTCGCTCAGGTTGTAGAACTGCATCTCGGCAATCCAGGTGAACCAGCGGCGAAAATTGTCGCGATCGTTGAAGGTGCGCAGTTCAGTGGTGTCAGGGATGCCGTCGTGGTCCAAATCTGCGTCCGGGGCAGGTTCAGGCCGGGTTAACCTCTTGTTCTCGGGCTTGCGTGGGGTGGCTGGTGTTGATGAAAGAAAGCCTAAACCGGTTATTGATAAAAGGACGGGCACCAGGATCAGCAAACAGGCGAGCAACAGGACCAGCCGGCGGCGGGGGATGCTTGTTCGTGCCAACATGCGCCGCATTATAGGGTGCCGGGTCGATTTCGGACAGGATATTGGTAACAGCTTGCGATCCGGTTAGCCCTTCCGTTCGGAGTGGTTCGTTACGGTCGGCGATAACGTGGAAATCCACAGTCCGCAGTTCCGGAAAAAAGCATGATAGAGGGTCGAAAACTTTGCAAAAGAAACAAAAAGTTGGAGCCTTTGTGACAGCCCAATTGGACCATCCAGCACGCAAAAAAAGAAGGTTGCAAATTCCAGCGCTCGCGGGTAGATTGATTTGGTTGCGTACAAGGTAATAGTGCTCACCCTGACAAGGGAGTAGCCTTGCCTTCACTAATGCGGGGGAGGAAGAAAACAGGTGCCGACCGGAACTTGCCCGGAATGCGATGCTGATGTCCATGTTGATTTGGACACGGACAAGGGCGAAATAGTGTCTTGCGAAGAGTGTGGGACTGAATTGGAAGTAGTGGGGCTCGATCCCGTCGAGCTTGATATTGTTGAGGAGGAAAGCTACGACGAAGACGAGGACGAAGACGAGTATTGAGAGCTTGCGCCCGGCTGGCCGGCAATTTAGAAATCTTACTTGCTTGCAGCGCGATACTCTGAACGGCTTTGACGGAGCGTCAAACCACGCGGGCCCTCCACCCGGATCGTGTGGACCTGTCCATCTCGTCTCTTTTCCTCCGGTGGATAAAACGCCAGAACATATGCCGAGCTTACCTCTTCTGCCAAAGCTCGGAACAACGGGGCGTAATCCCGTTCGTTAGCATAAACATTTCTCCCACCCGTAAGCTCCGCCAACCCGCTGACATCCAGCGGGGTCGGCAGCGGCGTTTGTGTGGACGAAGCCATTACTCGCGCAAACGACGGCAGGGTCACTACAAAGACACTGACGTCGGCGGCATTGGCGCGTTCGATCACCGTCTCCGGTTTGACCGTGTCGCCAACCGGAAATCCGTCGGTTACTACCAGCACGGCGCGCTTCATCAACCGGCGCTCGCGTGTGCGTGGTGCGCTGCGGACCAACAACCGGATCGCGTCGTCAACGGCGTCGTACGTGTGAGTTGAGAGTCCACTTGGTGCGTCCCTTGCGATCCGTTCGAGTGACTCGTCGAGCTTGCGCGTGTCGGCAGTAAACTTCTGCAAGGTCTTCACTCGCATGCCGAAAGTCATTACGGCATACGACACGGGATAGTCTGCGAGGTAACTCGAAAACGATTGCAACGCCGCGCGGAGACGCATGATCTCGTCTGACGTCATGCTGCCTGACACATCCAGAGCAAACACGATCGCCAGCGGCCGCAACTCGCCCTGCCGTTTCTCGATTTGAAAGAAGGCGACTTGTTGTTCGACACCGTCGGAGTAGATCTTGAAGTCTTCCGGTTTGAGGTTTCGAACAGGGCGGCCCAAAGAGTCCATCGCAGTCACGTCAACGGAAACGAGGTCAGTATCGATGCGCAGCACGTCGTCCGGTTCGGGATCGTTCGGAAACACTTTGCGTGGCCGCTGCTGATTCGGGGTGGAAGGGTTTTGCGGAACGCCGGGCGTGGCGAGGGCCATTAGTAGAAGGACGAGCAGCAATAACTGCACTGCAAAAGCCGCTGATTTCTTCGACATCAAACCTCTCTTCTTGACGGCGCGGCAAGAATTATACGGGGGCGACCCGAGGAAGCAAACGGTGGTATCATTCGGCGCATCAATCTGGGAAATTCCGTCGTCTATTACGTGGAGGACTGACTGTGAGATTCAAGAAAACTGCCTTTGCCATGGTTCTAACGCTGCTGGCTATCGGCGTTGCGCCTGGTCAGGACAAAGACAAGTCGCTCGGCACTATCAAAGGCAAGATTCGCGTGGAAACAGGGACGCCCGCCGGTGTTACGGTGGTGGTTCGTCGCGGCGAAACGGAAGTTACGCGCGTCGAAACGCAAAAGGGCGGCGACTTTACGATCTCGCGGTTAACGCCCGGCGTTTATGGTTTGACGTTCCGTAAACCCGGATTGAGTATCGGAACAATCGAGGAGGTCGAAGTTAAAGCAGGGAAGACCCGTTCACTCGGAGATCGCCTCATACTCACGGTTGACGAGGGATCGATCGCCTTTCTCAGCGGGGCGGTTTTCAGCCCGGACGGACGTAGTGTTCCCAACGCGAAAGTCGAACTGGCGCGGATACTCGATGATGGAAGTACTAAGAAGATCGACGGACGTCTCACGACCGAAACTGGCTCATTCAAGTTTCGACTCTCTCCGGACGCCGCGAAGTATCGCGTGACTGTAAAGACGAATGGCTCCCAGCCCGTGACCAAAGACGTCGAAATTGATGGCGCGGCCGTTTATCGCGTCGCTCTCAACTTACCTCCCAAACCGTAACCGCCCGTGGCCGAACCTGCTGAAGAGAAGCGAGAAGAGTTTCTAACTGCGAAGCAGCTTGCAAAGCACCTGCAGGTTAGCGAATCGACTGTGCGACGGCTGGCCGCAAAACGCCGGATACCTTCCGTTCGTCTGACACCGCGAATCATCCGTTTTCATCTCGATGCCGTGCGTGAGGCGCTGGAGGTCCCGCGTTATCGTATTCGGCACGGTGAGTACACCGAACGCGTCGACGACGCGCAGATGTCTTTTGAAGATCTGCTGTTGTTGAGCTAAGTCAGGCCTGCTTTGCAAAAAAGGGACTAAAGCGGTTGAAGATGTCTCGCGCAAAGGCGCAAAGACGCAAAGTGTATCGTGTTTCTAACTGCTTTCTTTGCGCCTTTGCGCGAGAAATATCCTTCCCGTAGGGTCGGCACACAAAATTTGAGTACTTTTTCTCCAAAACCTGTCAGGCCTGCCTGCGTGTCGAGCGCGGCGCGTTGAACTCGACCCACTTATTGTTCTGCTTAACGAAGATCCTCGGCTCGCGAATCTTGAATCCCTTTCCGAATGCGGGATTCGCCGCAAGAAACTTCTTCACCGTCGTCTGATCGCCGGTAGCGACGCGCCACTTGCCATCCTCGTGTACGAGATACTGCTGTGCGACGATCTTGCCTTCCGCTTGGATCGGGTTGACGATGCGCCCATAGAGCACTGTGTCAACAACTGCGATGTTGCCGGCAACTTTGACCGTGCCGATGTCCATGCGATCGAGTTGATAGAAACCCTGTGCGCGTTGGAGTGCGCCGACGAAGCGCTCGCGTGACATGCGTGTGCGAGCTGAGCCCGGCAAGAGATCGTAGAGAGCGCCGTAGTTCTGAGACTTTAGTTGTTCGAAAACCCTCTGTACCGTGCTGCGGACCTCGGCCTCGGAGGCCCGGCCGGCTGCAGGCGTCAAAGTGAGTAGTGCGAGTAATACCAGAAAGCTAAGAGTCTTCTTCTTCATCGTTCTTAAGTTTTTGCTTTAACTGCGCGCGGTAATTAAGAAACCACGCGATCCCTCCAAGCGCTGCCGCCACAAACGCGTTTTCGTAACTGCCATGGTACGCGAAGTACAAAGCTACTACGCCACAAGCTGCCGATGCGATCAACCAAAACGTCTTCACTTAACGGTCACCGGTATCGTCAGATCCATGGTACCGGGAGCATAGCAGACTTGATCGTCACATGCCTGGACGCGCAATTTGGCGGAAAGGTTGTGTTCGCCCGGTTGGGCGGATTTGGCTGCGCTGAGGCGCACCTTGAGGTCCGTTTCGCCTTCGTAGACGGCCAACGGCTGTTCGGCGAAGGAAAATTTCTTTATCAGGCCGGTGGGATAGGTGACCAAATCCACCGAAAGGCCCTGGGCCGGAGTGATTTCCACCTCGGTCGCGATGAGGTAGGGGAAGCTCGGCGGGTTCGCATTGACGTGATAGCCATCGTCAATCTTCAGCCGGACGATCGACTCAGTTGATTCGCCTCTTGTGACGCTGGCGGCGAGTGGCGTCGCTTTGACGACACCGGTTGATGTGACTTCCGGCCGCTGATTGGTGTTCGAAGGTGGCTGGGGGTTACCACACCCAACCACGATCAAACACAAACAAAAAAGGATTAGTGATTTCGACACGCAGTTCCTAGTCGCCTGTCGCGGAGTTTGGAGTGATAAACGGCTCCGCCAGTCGCATTCGTTGAGCTCGCCGTACAAAATAACGGAACAGCAGGCCCATCGGCAAAAGCAGAAAGATTGTGATCGGAACCAGGATGATGCCGGCACGAACCAAAAACAGCAGAATCGCCGAGCCGAGATCGACGCCGTCCGATACTGACTCGCGCAAACTTCGTCCGAAGCTGGTTGTGTTTACGACGATCTGACGTGGAGCTTCGAGGTTCACGGTGATCGTCGAGAGGCTGGAGCGATTTTCGAGAAAGCGCTTGCGTCCTTCGAGTTTCTCGATGTCGGTCCTGACGTCGGCGATCTGCCGTTGGACCTCCAGTGCGTCCTCGACGTTTTTCGCCTGCTTCATGATCTCGAGGAACTGAACTTCAAGCGCACGCTGCGTGCGGATGCGAGCCTCGAGGTCGATGAATTCCTCGGTGACATCGTTTCCCGTGAGGCTCTCTTCGCGCAGCGTGTGGGCCAGGCCGCGGATCTGGTCGATCACGGGCCCGAAACGTTCCGAGGGCACGCGGACGACGAGTTTGATATCGAGTGTACGTTGTGATGGATCTGCGGTCTCTCGTTGTTTGGCTTCCGAAGTGACGACGAAGCCGCCATGCGCTTCGGCAATCGAGGTCACTTTGTGCTGCGTGTCTGAGGTCGAGTTGACCTCCATCGTGAGACTTGCGTTACGAATGATCTTGCGGTCGGCGGCTTCGGCTGCTGAGGCTGCCGTGTCGGCCTGGGTCAACGAAACTTGTTGATAATTAGCCTCAGGTAACGCCGTGGTCCTTGTCTGAACGTGGGGGTCTGAATAAGTAGTAGCCGCGACTTGCTTCGCGGCGACCTCCGGCTGGACCGGCTGCGAAGTCGGTGCGCTGTCAGATGCGTAAGTACCGGAAGAGTCCGCATTTCTCGTCGGTGCGCCGCCACACCCGGTTAACCCGATCAATAAAACAAGCACGAGCCCGATGGGAGATTTCATGATAGCCCTCCATAGAGTATTGGAACGTCACCTATTGGAACGTTCGCGGGGTCTACTCTTGCATTAGACTCTCATTTTTCGTGGCGGTGCCCGTGATTTTTAGTTATTCGTCGTTCTCTCCGTCCGGTTTCTTGATGCCGAACTTCTCCAGCCGGTATTGAAGCGTCCTGAACGTCAGGCCGAGGAGCTTGGCGGCTTTAGTGATGTTGTAGTCCGTTTGTTCCATCGCCTGCGTGATGAGGTTGCGCTCCACATCCTCGAAGTTGATGCCTTCCGCCGGCAGCTTGAACATTCCTTCCGCTGCCGGGCCCGCATCCTGGCGCACTTCGGACGGCAGATCTTCCAGGGTGATTTGATCGCCTTCGGCTAACAGAATCGCCCGTTCGATCGCCGACTCCAACTGCCTCACATTACCGGGCCAACTGTAATCCATCATCACTTTCCGCGTTTCCGCAGTCAGACCAGTAATGAGCCTTGACGTGTTGCGAGTGTGCTTTTTGAGGAAGTAATCGATCAGGACAGGAATGTCGTCGCGACGTTCGCGCAGCGGCGGCACATCGATCGACAAAACATTGATCCGGTAATAAAGGTCGTCACGAAAACGCCCGTCGCTCACCATCGCGCGCAGATCGCGATTCGTCGCCGCGATGACTCGCACGTCGACGCCGATCTCGTGCGTACCACCGACGCGCCGTATTCTTCTCTCCTGGAGCGCGCGCAGAAGTTTCGCCTGAATACCGACGTCGAGTTCGGCGATCTCGTCGAGAAACAACGTGCCGCGGTCCGCGATCTCAAACAGACCTTTCTTCTCCGCGTGTGCGCCTGTAAACGATCCCTTTTCGTGTCCGAATAGTTCCGACTCGAGCAGGTTCTCGTTAATCGCCGCGCAGTTGACCGCCTGAAACATCTCCGCCGAACGCGGCGACTGGTTGTGGACTGCTCTCGCGATCAACTCTTTGCCTGTACCCGATTCACCACGAATCAGCACAGTCGAGTTGGACCGCGCGACTTTCAGGATCATCTTCTTGACCGTCTCCATCTTTGGCGAGGCGGAAATGATCTCGGTGTCGATCGCGTCAAGACGATCGAGAGCGCGATTGATTGTCTCCAGCAACGCGGCCTTGTCGTACGGCTTCTCGAGATAGTCGAACGCGCCACGTCGCAGAGCTTCCTTTGCCGACTCGATCGATCCGTGAGCGGTGAGCAGGATGACAATGATTGAAGAGTCGAAGGCGAGCAGGTGTTGCAGCAACTCGATGCCGTCCATACCGGTCATCTTCAGATCGGTCAATGCCAGATCGAATCTGCGATCCCTGGCAAACTTCATTGCCGCTTCGCCCGATGCAGCGGTCGTGACGTCGTAACCTTCATCGACGAGGATCATCTCGAGGATCTCTCGCTGTGATTTCTCGTCGTCAACAACCAGTATGTTCTTACGTGACATATTCAGTTCTCTTTAGCCGGTAGAATTATCGTGAACGTTGTACCACTGCCTTCTTTGGAGGCGACGCTGATCGTGCCGCCGTGATCGTCAACTGCTTTCTTTACAATGGCGAGTCCCAACCCCGTTCCGGTGTCCTTCGTGGAAAAGTAGGGTTCGAAGACTTTGGAGATGTCCTGCGCGGCGATGCCGACACCGCTGTCGACGATTTCGACCTTCACCGAGTTTGCGTCAGCGTTCGACAGTTTGATTGCAACACTGCCGCCTTCGCCGTCGATCGCCTCGACCGCGTTTATAACGAGGTTAGTAAAGACGGATCGAAGTGACTCGCGATCGCCGAGCACCTTCGGAAGTGGACCATCCTGGACGATCTTCGTTTCGATCCCGCATTCTTCCGCTCGACCTTCCACGAGGCGCAAAGCGTCTTCAGCTTCCGCGCGAATATCGAGATCCTCCAACTCGAGCTTGGTCGGGCGTGAATACTTCAGGAAGTCGGTAATGTGCCGATTGATGCGCGCGACTTCTGTTTTGAGTTGATTGGTAAGCTGGACAAACGTCGCCTTCTTTTCTCCATCGGCAGGCGCGAACGACGATCGGAGATGATCGAGCGTGAGATTGATGTAGTTAAGTGGGTTGCGAATCTCGTGTGCGATCGCGGCGGCGAGTCGTCCAACCACGGCGCCTTTTTCCGCTTGATGTAACTGCGATTCGAGTTCACGGGCGCGCCCGAGTTTGGCCGTCATCTCGTTAAAGGCCGTGGCGAGCGTTCCCATTTCGTCCTGGCGATTGGTTTGCACCTGCACGTCGAAATTGCCGCCGGCGACGTTTCGCGCGGCGAAAGCGAGATCTTTAATCGGACGCGTGAAGCGCCAGACGAAGAACCCGGTCACGAGCGTAGTCACAAACAAGACGGCCAATGTCAACAACGCTGAACGCGAGGTCTGTCGCTCGAAAACATTGGTGAGGACGTTGGCCGAGTCGAGGACGACAATGATAAAGCGGCGCCCCTGGTCAGTTTGAACTGGAAAATAGAAGGCGCCTGCCTCGCCGAAGTCGGCGCTCGTTGATGGCGGAATCCATGGCGGCAGGTTTTGTCCGCTCTCATCGGAGAATTGGACCACGCTGCGCAGCGGCAGGAGTTGAATGTCTTTGAATTGAACGTAACGCGGCGATTTGTCCTCGTTTTCGCCCGGATTGTACTCGGGGTTCAGGCTGTCCTGAATGTTGCCGGCATCGTCGACGACGAGAATATTTCTGACACGCACGCGCTTGTTGTTCAACAGCGGTTCATGCATGTCGCCAATGATCTCGACGAGGTACTTTTCGCTTTGCAGGCTCTTAAGACCCAGGGCGACGCCGGTCATGATCGCCTGTTCCTGTTCGATGATCATGCGGGCGTTCGCTTTGACTGCTCGGAGGTTGAAGTAGTACTGGATGCCGAGCGTGAGCCCGAGCATGAGCGCGAGCAGCAGGAGCAGCCGCGCACGAAAACTTTCCATCAGAGCAGGAAATCTCATCGCGAACTAAGAGGAACGAATCAGGGTCGCTGGTTGTCGATCCTGCGAAAACTGAAGGGCAGGCAACTCGGTCCTGTGAACGCGCGTCTGCATTCCAGCGAATTATGTATAATCGATTACTTTTTTATTGCCCACAACTTCCGTGTGATGTTATATTTGCAACGGTCTCAAATCAATGTCCCCAGAGACCATCGTCAGGGAAACTCTTCCCGCCCTCAATGTTGCAGTAGAACGTTTGACTTTGTTGTACGAAAAGAGGCGTTTTTTGAGAAAGCTCAGAACTGCAAAGAAGGCATTACTCGAGGAAGGGTTGTCGCAGCGGGCAACCGGAATTTCGACTCCATTTGCCGTCTTTGGTAAGTAATCCCTAAGAGAAAGGTACTTAGGCCTGATGAACCTGCATTTCCATTCCCCTAAACGAACCCGGCTCGTTTTTCTTGCAATTATCCTCTGTTCACTTGTCTTTTCCGGGGCAGTTTACGGGAAGAAGAAGTCTTCTTCGGGCCGCAGTGCCCGCAGCGCCAAGACCAAGAAGTCCACGGCCCGAAACCGCGCCAGTCGTTCAACCCGGCGCGGTGGCCGGCAGGTCGCGAGAAGCTCGCGACGTGGGCGAGGCAGCCGTCTTTCCGCCCGTGAAGTTCGCCGCCAGCGCGCACTGGTCGCTCGTGAACAATCAAATTCTTTAAGAGCACTGCAACGCCGCCTTGGCCGGCCGCTCACGAAGCGTGAGCGTGCTGCTGAGTTGCGTCGGGTTGCGTCGCGCAATCGTCGTTCACTGCTCGAAGCACGTCGTCGTGCTGAAGCCGCACGTCGAGCTGCAATCGCGCGTCAACGGGCGATCGACAATGCGCTTCGTAACGAAGTGCAGTCGTTCATCGCGAAGGACGACATCACCGGCGAAGATCTTGAAGTTCGTCGCGTCGCTGTCAACGCGTTGGGCCATCACGCCGGAACCGTTGTCGTAATGGATCCGATGACTGGTCGTGTTTACTCCGTTGTGAATCAGGAGTGGGCGCTGCGTCGTGGATTCAAACCGTGTTCGACGATCAAGTTAGTCACGGGTGTAGCGGGACTTTCGGAGAATGCGATCCCGCTGGTCGATACCGCAAGCGATGGATTCAGGCTCGATTTAACTTCAGCCCTGGCCCATTCCGACAACCCCTTCTTCCAACAGGTCGGCACCAGGATCGGTTCTGAGAAGATGGTCGATTACGCTCGCCAGCTCGGCCTTGGTGAGAAGACCGGACTCAATGTTCCTTTCGAGTTTCCCGGCCGGCTCCCTGAAGTCAAACCGGGTTTGCTCGAGAGACGGATGTTCTCGCACGCTGATGGTTTCCAGGTCACGCCGTTGCAGTTAGGCACTTTGGTTTCCGCGATGGCAAATGGCGGCAGATTGCTCCAACCTCAGATTCCGCACTCGGCGAAGGAACAGGCCAAGATGATGCCGAAGGTCCGCCGCCAGTTGGATATCACGAGCGAGGTCTGGCAGCGCATGGTGCCGGGCATGGTTGGCGCAGTGAACTACGGCTCGGGCCGTAAGGCCTACGATCCGACGCAAACCGTCGCTGGAAAGACCGGCACGTGTATCGGCGATGGCGGTTGGGTCGGTTTGTTCACCTCCTATGCTCCGCTTGCTAATCCGCGGCTTGCAGTCGTTGTGATCGCGCAGGGCAGCGATGCTCGTCGTCATTTCCCGGCGGCCGTGGCAGGTGAGATCTATCGCGGGTTGAATCACCGGTTTGGGACCGCGATCAACTTGCAGGTTGCGTCCACGCTTGATGACGAGGAAAAGGAAGTTGCGGATGCTGAAGAAGCGGCCGAGCAGACGGCTGACTCCATGGCCGCTGAGACTCCCGAAACAAGCGCCGCCACACCAAACGGGACGACGGCTCCCGCAACCGCGCCTGTCAACACGCAGCAGGTCAAACCCGCAACTCAGGAACTCCGCAGCCCCGTAAAGCGAGTGCTCATGCCGCTAGATAAGAAACCCGAAGCCCAAAAGAGCACTCAACCGGCGACAACACCTGGTACTTCCGTTCCCAACGAACAACAGCGGCCGCGCCGCATTCAACCTTAACCTAGTCATTCAGCTCCCGATTCGATTGGCTGCGCCGGAACTTAAAAAATTCCGGCGCAAATTTTTTTGACTGTTTTTCGATAGTAAGCGCGCATGTCCTTGACACACTTAGTAAGTTGCAGGAATATTGCGGGCGCTATACCCAAGGTTTCTAAAACATAAGAGAAGCGCGCCCGTTCCGATGCAATAATCGGCAACCGGATTCTCCACCGCTTGCATCCTAAAGTTCCTGTGGAGCGTTCGAAGAACTGGAGCCCTCTGCGCGGCTGTTGAAAAGATTTTTGGAGGTTTCGACAACTAATGAAAAATATATTGATGTTTTTAAGTATCGCGGCGACAGTCGCTTTGCTCGCTCTACCGGTTGCAGCGAAGAATTTGGTCGTTGCCCCGGCCAGCGAAACCCAGGACGCTTGTACGCAGGAACAGAGGGACGCGCTGTACAAGACGTTCGTTGATAACCGTCAGGCCGATCAAAAGAAGGCATATGACGCGGCAAAGAAGTATCTCGCCTGCCCGGTTACTACACCGAACGAAAGTCAAACCAAGATCATCGAGTACCTGACGAAGTGGGTCGGGTTGTTCGAAAAGGGTGACCGAAAAAACCGCTTCACGGACGAACTCTATAACAAGAAGAATTACGTCGAGGCCTTCAAGCTCGGAGGCGAGATTCTCAAAGATGACGCTGAGAACACGAAAGTCATGGTGGATCTTGGTGCCAACGGTTATCTCGTCGGTCCGCTGAACAATCCGCAACTGGCCACCGAGGCAGTCGATTACGCCCGAAAGGCGCTCGCCGCGCTTGAAGCAGGTAAGACCATCGACGACTGGACGCCTCTTCAGAACAAAGACGTCGCCACGGCGTACCTGAACTACACGATCGGCACTTTGACTGTCGAAAAAGATCCGTCAGGCGCTCTCAAGCACCTGATCAAATCAGCGCAGTTCGAGACGCCGCTCAAGAAGTCGGCCATCACATACGCCTTGATCGCGGGCGCGTATGAGACCGGCCCCTACGCCAAGCAGTCGGAAGCCTACAAAGTTTACGCCGGCAAAGAGGAAACTCCGGAAAGCAAACTGGCGTTGGCCAACATCCATCAACTGGTCGACCGTATGATCGACGGTTATGCTCGCGCGGTGGCGCTCGCCGGATCGGATCCAAAGCTTGCTACTCAGAAGACGGCGTGGACCGAGAGCCTGAAGCAGTGGTACAAGTTCCGAAATCCCAACGAGCCGGAGACGGGAGTGGATATGCTGGTCGCCAGCATCCTGTCGAAGCCGCTGCCACCGGAACCGACTCCGCTGACATCGTTGCCGGCAACTCCGGCAGCTACAACGGGAGCTTCCGGATCCGCAACGCCAAATACGACCACGACCGGAGCAAGCGGCGCCGGTAATGGCGCAGCGAAACCGGCGACGCCTACGGCTACGCCCGCTACCGCCAACACGAAACCAGAGCCAAAAAAACCCGGCACGCCCAACAAGCCGCGCCGCTAAGCAGAGTCAGTTCTCCTTCATTTACGCCGGAAGCTCGTCGCTTAAGACAAGCTTCCGGCGTTTGTTATAATCCTGCACGCTTTGAAACACCCCGAAACGATCCCTGACCTAGACCTCCTCGAAACGGTTCTGGATTACAACTTCAAAGATCGTGCTTTGCTCGAACGCGCGATTACGCATCGTTCATGGGCCCACGAGAAGGTTGCACCCGGTGACGATCTCCAGGCGCGCAAACTGCACAATGAGTCGCTCGAGTTTCTTGGTGATTCGGTGCTCGGACTCGTGGTGGCCCATTACCTTTGCAGCTCGTATCCCGGCGGGACTGAAGGTGAGTTGTCGCGAATGAAGCACCGTTTGGTCAGCGCGCCGACGTTGGCGAAGGCTTCGCAGGGCCTGAGGCTGGGTGAGTTTCTTCGCTTTGGCCGCGGTGAAGAGAAGAGCGGAGGACGGCAGAAAAACGCGCTACTCGCCGACGTCTTCGAGGCGATTACGGGAGCGATCTTCCAGGACGGCGGGCTGGAGGCGGCGACCCGTTTTGTTTGTCATGCATTGAGAGAGGAGTTGGAGGCGGCCGATCCACTTGCCGCTGCAAAGGCCGACTTTAAAACCATGTTGCAGGAGAAACTCCAGGCCGAACGTCGCCCTGCGCCTCGTTACACCGTGATCGAAACCCTCGGTCCGCCGCATCAACGCATCTTTCATGTCCAGGTCTCGTGGGACAGCGGGAGCATCCAGGGCGAAGGTCACTCGATAAAAGCTGCCGAGGCTGCCGCGGCGCGAGCGGCGCTTGAAGGTATGAAGGTGCAGGAAACGAAAGCGCTGGAGACGGATTCCTAAAACCCTCGTCAACCGATTCTCGTAAGCAACTTGACCGCTGCCATCAACGTCTCTAGGATTGATTTTCAATGGCGACTAACCCAACTACTGACCCGGTAAAGACAGGCGATTCGGACACTAAGACCGAAACGAAGCCTTTTTCGTTCTCGCGGATCTTCAATCGGAACGGCCACGACCAACCGGCCGTTCCACCCGTGAAACCGAAAGGACCGCCTAAGACGTGGGTTCGTGAGTATTTCGAGTCGGCAGTGGTAACGGTGATCATGGCGCTGTTCGGCATGACCTTTATCGTCCAGGCGGTGAAGGTTCCGACCGGATCGATGCAGAACACGATCACGATCGGCGATCATTTGCTGGTCAACAAATTCATCTTTGCTCCGGGCGCATCGCTTCCGTTTCTGCCGCAGAGAGAGATTCGCCGCGGCGACATCATCGTTTTCAAGTATCCGGGTAACCCATACAATCCGTCGCGAGATAACCGCGTTGACAACCGGCCGATACTGACGAACTACGTCAAGCGCGTTATCGGCCTGCCGGGCGATCGCATTCGCATCGAGGAACAGAATGTAATCGTCAACGATCAGGTGATTCCCGAACACAGGATTGAGGCGCTGGAACGTGGTGAAAAGGACCCGTTGACCGTCGTCAAAGCGCCGGACCGCAAACCCGAAGAGCTGTACGACGTCTATTACAAGCCGGGCGAGGACATGACCGTCGGCGACGTGTTCGACGGTCGAGACGAAATCACGGTACCGCCGGACAGCTATTTCGTCATGGGCGACAATCGCAATAACAGCGAAGACAGTCGCTACTGGGGCTTTGTCCCTCGCGATCTGGTGATCGGCCGCGCGATGTTTGTGTACTGGTCGTACGATGAAGGCGCCCCTGAAACCGGCTGGGGCGTTCTTGCCGATTTCCTCGTTAACACTCGTTGGAGTCGCACCGGCACGCTCGTCAGGTAGACGCCAGGTACTAGCAGTGAGATCTTTCGTGATTAATGCTTTTCGAATCACGCTATTCGCGTGTTTGATTGTCTTCACACTCGTTCCATCGTCTGAGTCAGCCCAGCGCAAGAGCAAGAAGAAAACAGCGTCCACTCCAGCTCCGGTGAACGAGCTGACGAAGCTGCGCGACGAGTACATAAAAACTACGAATGAGTACAAGGCGAGTCTCGAAAAGCTGATCGCGATCTATGAGACGAAGGTGAAGAAAGCGGAAGAGAAGCTGGCCCAGTCGAAAAAACTGCTCGACGAGGGTCTCATTTCGCGTGTTCAATTCGAGCAGAGCGAACTTGCGCTGAAGACCGAGCAGGAAACCCTCGACGGCGCCAGGCGGCAGTTGGAGCAGGCCGACGAACAGATTGCCGCTATCCTGGTCGAGACTGAAGCCGAAAAGACAATTTCCAGGAATCTGCGACTCGCGCGACAGCGTCTTGTCCGTACTACTTCGTTCACGCGCTACACCGGCACACCGGGTTGGGGTCTGGGCGAAGCCTGGAAGGTCCAGCGTTTCTTCTCAGACACTTTCAAAAAGGAATTACCGGTCGCGGTCTTTGGACAGGGCGCAATTCACGAACGGTGGCGGTTGGACCACCGGAACTCCATGGACATCTCGCTGCACCCCGACAGTGCGGAAGGACAGGCGCTTCTCGGTTTTCTACAGAAGAACGGCATTCCTTATCTAGCTTTTCGATCGGCTATACCCGGCACCGCAACTGGTCCGCACATCCATATCGGCCGGCCGTCGCACCGCTACTGAGCCACGATGAAAGGCGTTGCCCTAAAAGTGCAGACACGTTCTACTCTGAGCTACCTCGGTGTTCTCTGTGTCTCGGTGGTTCACGATTCGTTGGAAAAACAACCACGAAAGCACAGAGACCACGGAGATCGCACAGAGAAAGGGATTTTCAGGGCTAGGCCACGATGAAACTCGTCACACTCCTACTGCTACTGCTCGGATCAACGCCGGTACTCGGATCGCAAATGAACGGAGGCGCGAAGTCTTTAAACATCAAACAGGCATCGCACTTCGCCGCGCTCGCTTTGAAGTGCGTCGCCCGCGAGTATCCCAACAAGCCCGAACACGTCATCAACAACTCCAGCGAGGTCAAGAGTCCTAAGGCGCTGCATCCGGCGTTTTACGGCTGTTACGATTGGCACTCGTCGGTCCACGGGCACTGGATGCTGATCCGCTTGCTGAAGACCTTTCCGAATATTCCGGAAGGCGCTCAGATACGCAGCGCGCTCGATGCGAATCTGACTGCGGAAAACATTCAGGCCGAAGTCACTTACATGAAACAGCCAAACCGGCAATCGTTCGAGCGCACCTATGGTTGGGCCTGGGCATTGAAGCTGGCGGAAGAGTTAAAGACCTGGAACGATGCCGACGGTAAACGATGGTCCAACAATCTTCAGCCGCTGGCGGAGCTGATCGCGAAGTCGTATCGCAATTTCCTGCCGAAGCAAACCTATCCGATCCGTACCGGCGTGCATCCTAATACTGCTTTTGGACTCGCGTTCGCCCTCGACTACGCAAAGACTAGCGGCGATCGCGAACTCGAGTCGCTATTGAACGAGCGCAGCCGCACGTATTTCGCAAAAGATGTTGACTATCCAGGAGCCTGGGAACCCGGCGGCGAAGACTTCTTTTCCGCTGCGTTGATGGAAGCAGACCTGATGCGTCGTGTCATGACGCCGGCGGAGTTTGCAACCTGGTTTCATCGCTTCCTACCGGGCGTTGCCAAAGGCAGTCCGGCGGCGTTGCTGAGCCCGGCTGTGGTGACAGATCGCAGCGACCCAAAACTGGTGCACCTTGACGGTTTGAACCTCAGTCGAGCCTGGTGCATGCGCAGTATCGCGAACGCCTTGCCCGCTAAGGATCGAGCCCAAACGGTACTGGTTGCCGCCGCCGAGAAACACGCCTCCGCGGCACTGGCGCACGTTGCGAGTGGCGACTACGCCGGCGAGCACTGGCTCGCGTCATTTGCCGTCTATTTGCTCTCTACCGAAGCTTACTGAGGATTAGTTCACGCAAAGGCGCAAAGACGCAAAGGCTTCCTCATGAGTCTTCCCGCCCTGAGCTGTGAAGTGGAGTTCTTTTGATCTTTGCGTCTTTGCGCCTTTGCGTGAAACTTCGATCCAACCCGCAAGTCTCCCCGTCTTTCGTCGTTCAGTTTACGGAACGTAAGGGTCCATTCTGAGATGGGCCCGATCTCTGACACGAGTGACCCGTCATGAAAACAATAATCTTCTCCATTGCCGTCTTCGCCTTCCTCCTACTAAACGCGGCAGCCCAGCAAACCGATTATTCACAACTAAGAGAGGCCGCCGAAAAGGAATACGCACAGCGGTCGTACTCGCGCGCGCGTGAGATCTATGAGCGCGTAGACAGGTCGAAACTTACCGCTTCCGAGCTTCGCTGGGTCGAGTTTCGCCTGGCTGACACCTCGTGGCGCTCCGAAACTGCAACCCAAACTGCCGATACGACCAAGATCGACGAGGCGCGCAAGCAGCTAAAACAACTGATCGAAGCCGCCGAAAAGGAAGTCGATCGCGATTTGGTATGGGCGGAAGCGCAGGAATCCCTGGCCGACTCCTTCTGGACGCGCAACCAGATGGTCTGGACCACCGCCTGGACGCACTACGAACGGGCGCTTGACTGGTGGGCCGGTCAGCGCGACCTGGAACGCGCGCGTGCGCGCTATCTGACGATCGTGTTCAAGGCCGCCTCACCGCCCAACGCCGCCGAGTATTACGTTTACACTTATTACGGCAACCAGATTCCGCTGAACGTCCTCGAGAACGCACTGAAGATCAGCACCACCGCGAATGATCGTTCACATCTGAACTACCTCATCGCGATGACCATGCGCTACACCGGCGCAGCGGACATCGGATCGCGCCAGCGCATTCCTGATTATTTCGAAGACGCGCTCAAAGCAGGCAAGCAGGCGGCCTGGTACGACGACGCTCTCTTTCATTACGCAGACTGGATGAACAACTCCGGACCAATGCGTGAAATCGACGGGCAGTGGCGGCCCGTGCCGGATTACGTGAAAGCGCTCGAACTCTACCGCCGGCTAACTACAGAATTCGTCAAAGGCGAGACTCGCTATTTCGACCAGGCGCAACAGAGCATAATCAATATCACCAGGCCGGCCGTGAACGTCAGTGTCGCCAACATCTTTTTGCCCGATTCCGAACTCCAATTCCACCTGAATGCCCGCAACGTTCGGCGTATCGACTTCGCGATCTACAAGATCGACATGACGCGCGATATCCCGTATCACGCCTCGACCGACAAAGACGAAGGTATCGGCGAATCAGGAAACTGGATGTCGAGGTTTTCCACTAGCGGGCGGCAAGCAGTCAAAGCATGGACCAAAGACGTCGATTCCGCCGGCCACAAACAACTCAACGAACAGACACGAATCGATGGAAGGTTGCCGTTGGGTGCTTACCTGCTCGAAGCGTCGAGTGATGCGGGTGCAATTACAGCGCGCGATCTGTTGCTCGTCTCGGATGCGACACTGGTGTTGAAGGCTTCGGGCAAGCAAGCCTTGGTGTTTTTTTCCAATGCGCTCAGCAGCGCGCCGATAGCGAATGCAAATGTAACTCTGTGGGAATCGTACTACGACATGAGCTGGCGTTGGCGTCGCTTGCAGCAAACAACGAATGCCGACGGCCTGGCGCATTTTTCACTCAGAGAAGTCAGCGGATCGCGGAACCTGTTCGCCACCGCTGCCGCGGTTGATCGTCAGGCTTTCGCATCCGGCAACAGCTATCGTACGCCCGACTCGCAAGACTGGCGCATTTATGCGTTTACCGATCGGCCCGCTTATCGCCCGAAAGAAACGCTTCAGTGGAAGATCATTGCGCGCCGGGCGGGAAATGGAGCTTATTCAACGCCGGCGAATCGCGTCGTCGAGTACCAGATCAACGATCCGCGCGGTACGAAGATGACGGAAGGCAAGGCTACTCTCAACGCGTTTGGCAGCGCGTGGGGATCGTTTGAGCTCGGCGATAAATTGCCGCTGGGCGAGTATCACGTTCAGTTCTGGGATGAGAACAGGGCGAATCACATCGGCAACGCGGTCCTTTTCCGGCTCGAGGAATACAAGCTGCCTGAATTCAAGGTCCACGTAAGAACTCCGGAGGGAAAGAAAAAGGCATTTCGCGTCGGCGAGCAAGTCGAGGTCGACATTCAGGCCGACTACTATTTTGGCGGTCCAGTCACGAACGCTGCCGTCGAAGTGGTGGTCTATCAGAATCCTTTCCATCACTACTGGTTTCCACGACGCGACTATGCCTGGTACTACGAAGACCTCGCACGACAGCGTTACGGTTACTACGGCGGCGGCCGAGGACAGGTCGTAAAGCGTGAGACGATAAAAACCGACGCGACCGGAAAAGCCAGACTAACGTTCGACACGCCGCGCGAAAACTACAATCAGGACTTCGAATATCGAATCGAGGCGCGCGTTGTCGATTCATCGCGCCGCGAGATTATTGCAACTGACAACGTCCGCGTCACACGACAGCGCTACTACGTTTATCCGCGTCCTGTGCGAAACATTTACCGTCCGCAGGACAGAGTCACAGTCGACGTAAAGGCGATCGATGCCAACGAGCAGCCGGTGCAGACGGAAGGCACCGTCACGATCACGCGCGACTACTGGTGGGAGATCTGGGTCGACCCGCGCGGCCGTGAAGTGCAGGGCGATGAACTGCGGCGCTTGCGACGATCGGGCGCGTTTCCTCCGCAAATGCCGCAAGGGCAGTGGCGACTCAAGTTTCGCGGTTACCAGCACGAAGACGTTCTCACCACCACCGTAAAAACCGGCGTTGAAGGTGTGGGCCAACTCAACTTCACGCCCACTCGCGAGGGCTACTATCGCGTTGCGTGGCAAAGTAACCAGGGCGCCGATGCGGTGCGCGATCGAATCTTACCGCCGATCAAAGCTGAGACTTACGTGTTCGTCGCCACGAACGCGACGACCGAACTGGGCTATCGCAGTGGCGGACTTCAGATCGTTGTCGACAAGGACACGTTCCGCGTTGGGGAAACTGCGCCGGTGATGATCTCGGTGCCGTCCAGCGATCGCTACGTTCTGTTTGGCGTCGAAGCTGAAGATCTGTTCAGTTACCAGTTGGTCCACGTTACCGGCACGGCGAAGTTGATCGAAGTGCCGGTCGAAGAGAAACACGTTCCGAACATCTTTCTTACCGCAGTCATGACGGCGGACGCGGCCCCGTTTCTGGACACCAAACAGGTGATCGTCCCGCCAGTCGAACAGTTTCTTGACGTCAACGTCAAACCCGATCGCGAGCAATACCAGCCGCGTGAAGAAGGCACGCTGTTGGTTGCGGCGAAAGATGCGAACGGGCGGCCGGTGTCAGCCGAGATAGCGTTGGGCCTGATTGACGAATCAGTCAAACACATTCAGCAGGACTACGCGGGCGATCCGCGGCAGTTCTATTACGGTCGCAAGCGATCGCACTCGGTTATGACAAGCAGCACGCTGAATCAAAAGAGATACACGCGGCTTACAGAAACCGATGGACGATTGCGTGACGAAAGAGAGCTTGCCGCAAGGAGTAAAGACGAGTTTGCAAATTTCGGCGCAGCACGTGGAATTGCTGGGCTCGCCTATAGCGGAGCAAATGCGCAAATCGGGGCTGAATATGCCGCCGGAGTAACGGACGGTCTTGACGTAGTGCGAACTGAGAACGAGCCGCCTCGATCCGATCAGTCGTCCGCTTTTTTGAAGAGCCAAGCTTTGAAGGAGACGATCGGCGCTGAAGTTCAGCAGGCGGTGCAGGTGCGCAGTGATTTCCGTTCGACGATCCTGTGGCTGCCCGACGTCAAGACTGACGCCGGCGGTAACGCGACCGTGAAGGTCAAGTATCCCGATTCGTTGACAACCTGGTCCGCCACCGCCCGTGCGGCCACCACCAGTAATCAATTCGGTTTCGGCACTTCGTCGACGCGAACGAAGCAACCGCTAATCGTCAGGCTGCAAGCACCGCGCTTTTTCGTCGTTGGCGATCAGGTGACCGTCTCAGCCGTCATCAACAACAACACTGATCAGCCGATGCGTGTTTCACCGGCATTGACCGTCGAAGGTCTGACGCTTCAGCAGCCAACCGGCATGCAGCCGGCGGTCGAGGTGAAGGCAAACAGCGAAACGCGAGTCGATTGGCCGGTCGTTGTGACGCACGCGAGTGAGGCGAAATTGAAAGTTGAAGCACGCGGCGCTCAGTATGCGGATGCGATGGAGAAGACGTTCACGATCTTCGAACACGGCATCGAGAAGTTTGTTTCGCGATCCGGAAAGATGCGTGGCGATAGCGTCTCGATCAAACTCGACATTCCGAAAGAACGTCGTGGCGATTCGACGGCGCTCACTGTCCAGATCACGCCGAGCATGGCGACGACAATGCTCGACGCGCTGCCGTACCTGATCAATTATCCGTATGGCTGCACGGAACAGACGATGAGCCGTTTTTTGCCGGCGGCGATCACTGCGAAGACCCTGCGCGATCTCGGTCTGAAACCGGAAACCGCGATGAACAAGATCTTCGGCGGCATCGAAGCGACGAGCGCGGCGGCAACGCACACAAACCCGCGACGTGATCTGCGAGAGTTGGAGCAGATCACGAAGGCCGGACTCGAACGCCTCTACGACTTTCAACATGCCGACGGCGGTTGGGGCTGGTGGAAAGAGGGCGATAGCGATCATTTCATGACCGCGTACGTCGTCTGGGGCATGACCCTCGCCCGCCAGGCTGGCATCGACGTGAAGTCGGATTCACTCGAACGGGCCGTTGCTTTTCTCGATCAGAAACTGGTCCAAGCAGAGAACAGTTACGACGGTCAGGCGTGGATGTTGCACGCGCTTGCTGTGTATCACGACGCGCAAAAACGCACCGAGGTTGGAAAGTTTCAGGCCACGGCGTTTACGAACCTCTGGAACCACCGCGAGAAGCTGAATGCTTATACGCGAGCGTTACTTGCATTGGCTGCGCACAGCTACGGATACCAGGAGCAGGCGAAGACGCTTGTCGAGAATCTCGAGAACGGTGTGAAGATCGACACGCAACCTGACACGTCAATCGTTCAGCGTGGGGCCCAATCGTCGGATCCGTCTGTCATCGGGACTGCGCACTGGGGCCAGGACGGCATTTACTGGCGTTGGTCCGATGGTCCGGTCGAATCGACTTCGTTTGTCTTACGAGCCTTGCTGGCCATCGATCCGAAAAACAAGCTGATCGAGCCGGTGACGAACTGGCTGGTGAAAAATCGTCGCGGTGCGCAGTGGAGTAACACTCGTGACACGGCGATTGCCGTTTTAACTCTCAACGATTACCTGCGCGTAAGTGGTGAATTGCAACCGGCCATTGGTTATCAGTTGCTGGTGAACGGTTCGCCAGTGGCCACGCGGCAGATCACGCCGGACGAATCGCTCAGCGCTCCGACCCGTTTTTCCGTGCCTCGTGAACTGGTTCGAGATGGACAGAACGAAGTGACGATCGTGCGAAAGAACGGTGCCGGCCCGCTTTACTTCTCGGCGGAGGCGGAGTTCTTCAGTCTTGAAGAACCGTTGAAGCCCGCAGGCAACGAGATCTTCGTGCGGCGTCAGTATTTCAAGCTCGTGAACCATCCGACCTTGCTTAAAGGAATCGTGTCGGAGCGCGTGCCGTTGAACGATGGCGAAACAGTGAAGAGTGGCGAGCGGGTCGAGGTCGTGCTCACGGTCGAGGCGAAGAACGATTACGAATACCTTTTGTTCGAGGACCTGAAAGCCGCTGGACTTGAAGCGGTGCAGGTTCGCAGCGGGCAGAGTCTTTACATACGCGAGCTCAAGTCAGGGGCGTTGACGGACAAGAACGCGGCGCTGATGGATTTCCATTCGAAGGACGACTTTACCGGCCGTTCGCGGTGGGTTTATCAGGAGCTGCGCGATCGTAAAGTGGCGTTGTTCATCGATCGTTTGCCGCAGGGTGTTTGGCAACTGAGTTACGAGTTGAGGGCCGAAGCTCCGGGAGCGTTTCATGCGTTGCCCGTGTTGGGCCACGCAATGTACGTCCCGGAGATTCGCACCAACGGCGCTGAGGCGAGAATTCGGGTCGTCGACTGATCCGCGTTATCTGATTTCGTCGAGACGGTTTTTTGCTTCCTGGATCATTGCTTTCACTTTCGCGAGATCGTCGAGCGACAGTGCTTGAGTCACGCGTTCGCAGATGCCGGTGGTCAATAACACGGCGTTACCGCTGCGCGTTTGACGAAAGACGGCGATCTCCAGGTCGCCGAGGGTGCGATAACGCGCTTCGAACCCCACGAGCTTCGTCGCTGTTTCGTCGACTCGAGACATGACGTCGATCGCGTTTAGCAACGCGTCGATCTCGTCATAATCGATGAAAGCGCGACTTTCGATGGTCCGCTCGCGGTTGTCGGCGGTCCGCTCACTCTCTCGCAGCGACACGACGATTCCTTTAAATCGAACGTCTTTGCCGTTTTGCCGCATTTCGACTGCATCGAGTCTCAAGCCGCGGACTTCGACCGTGGTGATCCGGGTGAAACCTTTGATGATCACCGTGCCCTGAAGCCGATCCATCATCTCCAGTCTCGTGCGCGGCTCGAATGGTTCGCAGTCGCCGTTGCGCCAGAACTGCGGACCCGGTCTTTGGGCGAGAGAAGGTGCGAAGCAGATCAGAACCAGAGCGGACAGCAGCACCACGCGCGTGGGGGACATTTGTATTATCTCCTTAGCCGGATTTGTTGGGAGAGAGTTTATGAGCTAACACTGGTTTCAGCACCGTGGGTTCCAAAAATATCACGGATCCCAAGATGGCTTTGCACAAAAAAAGGACTAAAACGGGTGAAGATGTCTCGCGCAAAGGCGCAAAGGCGCAAAGTGTATCGTGTTTCTGCTTGCTTTCTTTGCGCCTTTGCGCGGGAAATATTCTTGCCAAAGGGTTCGCACAGAATCTGAGTACTTGTGTTCGAAGCCTCGCCGGATCAAAAAACGAAACGAGGCGAGTAGCACAACTTACTCGCCTCGTTTCGTGCCCCCAAACCAGGTCACACCGAACCTGATTTTGACCCGCCGATAAATTGATTCAGCTTTTACAGCATGTCAGAGCGCGCTTGTTCGGCACGTGCCGCGCCGATTGCGGTCTCTACCTTTTTCACCTCTTCGGGTGGCGGCAACACTGCCTTCATACCGAGTGACTCGATCCAGAGTTCTCGCGCCCAGCCCTTAGTATGATAAAGGTGTTCATCCTCTTCAGGCTCAACTTCGTCGTGGGCTTCCTTGAGTGTCTTCGCCACGTCGCCCTTGGCCTTTTTAACGACTTCGCCCAGTAGGTGCCAGTTCATGTGGTCCTTCGTTTCAGCATGAACCACACACTCCGCTGCGACCAACTGCGCTGCACCCGGCTCGCCTTCTTCCAATGCCATCTCCATGGCCTGCACCAGCGACTCACCGATATGCCGCACAACTTTGCGACCCGGCGTCTCTTCGTTCGGATCCAGTCCCAGTTTCTGCATGCATTCCTGGACCACTGTCACGTGGTTCTGCGTTTGTTCCAAATACTCTTCCCACTCTTCTTTCAGGTCCTCGTTTTCGGCGCACTGGATCGCAGTTGTGTAAACCTGCACCCCGCCCATTTCTGTTTCGAGCATCTGATATAAGAGCTCCCGCACTTGTTCGTCTTTCATTGCCCCTCCTTGAGTGTTCTTTCGAACAGTCTTCGAAATATGCTCAGCAAGCCGTGGGCCAGAGAGATCTTCGTGCAGTGAGGTTGTTTTGAACGAATGCCGCGTATTTTTATGAGACAGCAAACTGTTTAAAGCGTTCAGATGAGGAACATAACGATTCCCATGTTTGCCGGTAGAGCGGCAGGAACTTGAACTGAGTTTCCCAACTGCCGGCAAAACGTTGCGCGAACGTGGACGGCGTCGCTTGAATGAACCTGGCTGGCGCCAACAAGCCCAAAAGACGCTTGTTGTTGTACTCGCAGTTCAGTTGACTCAGCAGTTGATCACAACGACTTGCCATGAGATCAGCGCGAATGCGGCACTCGGAATCACGGATCAGAACGAACTTGTAATGCGGATTCCCATTCCGCGGCAGTGAAGGGACGCAGGTGAGAAACCCATCGCTGAGTGTTTCAAAGTGTTGTGAACGCAGGTGATTGAAAACGACGGCGAGTTGTTCCGCGGTCACTTTTTCGCCGATAAAGGAGTACTCGAGGGCCCGGCGACGGACGAAAGCGAGATCGGGAAGGCCGTTCACTTCGCGGCGCCGGCATAGGAACAGGTCGCCCGTTTGATACCGCCGCAGACCGTAATTGTCGGTAACCACCATGGCGTATGTCTCGCCGGGGGTTAATTCTTGCCGGATCAGTAGGTTCTGCGGGCTGTCGTCCGCGTTCTCGTGAATGAATTCGTAAACGACATCGCCCGCGAGCGGAAGGAAATGAATGTCGCCGTTGCGAAAGACAGTTTCCGTTTCGACCGTTTCGGTCGACATCGAATACATCGGGATAAGGCGATAGCGCGCCGTCGGCAGGTGAGTAGCAATCCGATCGAGAAACGGTTTCACGTAACCGCCGGTCCAGCAAATGTACGCGCAAACGGCCGGCGCGAACTGTCTTACTTCGACTGGGTCGTCGCTGGTTGCGACCAGGCTGAGGCGCTCGTTACTCCGGCGTGAATCTATGCGTTTGGCGATGTGCCGCAGTTTGGGGTCGAAGTGCTGCGGTCGTTCGTACCAGTCTCTAACGAGCTTTGAAGACGTGGCCCAGCTCGTTGTGAGTTCGTCGAAGAAGTTGGAGATCGTCGAGGGGTTAGTTGCATAAAGCACGGCCGGGTTGGCAATCGTCAGGATCCACAGTCGCACTGCGGCTGGGCCATATTCGGCGGCGAGTGCGCGAACTACCGGATGTTGTTGGACTCGATATGCGGCCTGGAGTGTTGAAAGATAGGGCGGAAGTTTCGTTTCGTTCAAAAGCATCGACGTCAGCGATGTGTCCTGGTGAAACGAACTGAAGACGTAGAGACTCGTGTCCTTCAAGCGGTAGGCCCTGACGGCGCGGGCGAACATGTCAGAGAAAGTGAACTTCAGGTTGCGCAAACGCCGTGTCGTGTAAAGGATCTTCTTCGGTTCGCCGGTCGATCCGGAGGTCATCGCAAATCGAGCGTCGCTGGCGGCGCGAGCCGCTGCGTGACGAATCGACTCGACAACTCGCGGGCCATACGAGACCACAGGCGTGTCAACCTGAAGCCGGTATCTGCGTCTCAAGCGACGTTGATTAGCCGCGAACCGGCGAATTCGTACTCGTTGTCGCAGTTCTAATAAAACGCCGAGCAGCAGAATCGCGCGGGCGATAACGAATCGAATAGTGTCGTTAACGAAACCCCTCATAACAATTCCTCGCACGCCGACGCGATCTGCCGCAAATACATCTTCACCAGTTCTTCCACGTCGGCGGCGCGCAACGATCCCGCGTCGCAAGTGAACGTCATCCACGTTTGGTCCTGATGCGTGGCTCCGTTGACGGCCAGATTCTGGCGCGCGTGAAGCAGGCCGACACATTCGATTCGCTGGACATCTTTGAACGCGTCGAGCGCGTCCCCCGCCCAGCGGTCGGCATGTGAGAACACGCCCGTTGCCATATCGACCGAGGGCCGGTTGAGATATCGACGAAGAGCGGGCGCTGTTATCCACCCCGGCAAACGAGTGAGCAACGGCATTTCGGGAACAGCCCACTCTCCATGCTCGGTGGTCCACGAAACCTGCTTCCGAACTTCGCGTGCTTTATCCACCAGGGATGCACCAGCGGGATAACGAGCATAGAGACGAATGCGGCTCGTCCCGTTGCCAAAGCCTTCGAACGCACGACTGCGAATGTTCATCGGCAACCAAAGACCGACTCGCGGCGGACCATTTTGGCCGTGACGATGGTTCCAAAGCGCGAAGACCTCGAGCGCACATGTGGCAAGCAGATCGCTGAAGGTGAATCCGCCCGCGCGACGACACGCCTGGCGCAACTCTGACGAAGGAAAACTGAAAGTGGTCCAACGCCGAGTTCCGGAGCGAGTCGCATTCGGCGTCCAGAGCGGATCGCAGGCTGTGTCGTACGCGAACTGGCTGCGGCGTACGGATGTGGCAGCGCGCCGCAGTGACAACTCAGACGAACGGGCCGGTGGCTTGAGTCCGAAGGCGACGCTAAGTTGGTGGCCCAACCAGAACGCGGCGCTCATTCCATCTGCGGCCGCATGATGAAACCTTGTCGCCAGCGTGGTCTCATTCATCAACTGCCTGACTGGACCATTGCGATTCACATGAAATCGTTCATTTACGAATCTGTCGATATCACCGCCGGTTTCGATTTTGATGTCGCGGCAGGTGCCAAAACTCTCAGCAGCGCTCTTCGCGCCCGCCGTCAGACTTTTTAGATCAAGTTTGTTGCGGAAATGAAGGATGAGGGTGAAGTCCTGGGGTGAGCGAGCGTCGTCCAGCAGTTCGAAAGCACGATCGAGGAGTGTCTGTGGCTGTGCGTTCATACTGTCCCGATGCGAATGTCTCGCTGCGGCCGCCACTTCGAAACGCCTGGCGGTACAGGTTCGACAAACGGCCGCAACTCAATCCATGATAGTTTCGGTTGCAGGTGATGCTCCCGGTGCATCGACAGTCCGAGCGAAAACCAGT
>CBFGMX010000005.1:0-71127 GCA_965649955.1 uncultured bacterium | reverse complement strand
GGAAATAGTGACGCAGATTCCATTCTTTTAGCCAGAAGGATGGGGAGGTTCGAATCCGGAATGCTTTGGGACGCCAGCAATCTAACCACTCAGGCATTCTCTCGCCAATCACTCTTTACGCGCTTCAAGGGCGTTCGCGTTTCAGCATAAAGTTGGGTTCTTAAGCATCGGTACGGGCGCGCAAAGCTTAACCATTGAAAAGACGCTAGGCGAACGCTAAACTCTCTCCATGAGCTTATCCCAAGTTCTTGAGGCGCTGCCGGATTTCACGTTTGAAGAACGTCAGCTTCTCATTCGCCGCGTAATCGAGTTGGATGATCTTCCATTGTCTCAGGAAGAGGAGACGTTGGTTGAATCACGTCTGGCGGCCCATCATTCAGATCCCACGACCTCTTTGCCCGTTGAAGAGTTAAAAAAACGTCTCAGATCGCGTACTAACGAATGACGTGGCAGGTGTCTCACGGCCTGAAGCAAAAAGTACGTTATCGAGATCGCAGGGTGGTACGACAGCCGCAGCGAAGGTCTCGGTGACAGGTTTGTCGAAGAATTCCTTGCGGTACTAGATGAACTTACAATGAATCCTCTACTCCACTGCCGTCGTCATCCTCACAAGAACATTCGTTGGCGTTATCCAAAAGCTTCCCCTACCGAGTCATCTATGAGGTAATCGAACGTGAGAACACTGTTGTTGTGGCGGCGGTCTTACATGCTGTCAGGCACGACCGAGAGTGGAAGCGACGCGTGTGATCAGGAATTCTATGTTCAATCAAACAGGGCTACCGAAACGCTTTGCTTATCAACGCTGATCGCGGCCACGAAGTCCCGCAGCAGACATCACTTCAGGCTGTTTTCGTTTTCGACCCCCGGCGGCGCCATGGCAGGCTCCACAGTCCGAGCGCGGAGAGGGCGAGCGAAAAGATCGCAGTCACCTGGAGTGTGATGAGCGTCCAGACCCAGAAGAAGATTCCGCTGGAGTTGGCGATCCTGCCGCCGACAAGTCCCGCACGGATCATGTGGGCCACAGGAACAACCGACCCCAGGATCGATCCCAGAAGAATTATGATGAAACCCGATCGCCGTCCCGCGAGCACCAGCGTTCCGTACAACCACACGACCAGCATGATCACGCCAATGATGTTCTTGAGGCCTCCCGGTTCAAACCCGCGAACGATGTCGTCGCTGAGATGAAACGTCATCAACAGGATTGAGAGTAAAGAGGTGATGGTTAAGATAACGCTTCGTTTCATTTCATATTCTCCTTGCTGGCCCATCAGCTTGCGACCCGCTTGTTCGCCGCTACAGGTCGCTTGCGTGCGGCTTGGTCAGGTTCAAACTGGAGAATGTCACCAGGCTGGCACGCGAGCGCCTCGCAGATCGCATCGAGCGTCGAGAAGCGGATCGCGCGCGCCTTGCCGGTCTTGAGGATCGAGAGGTTGGCCAGCGCCATTCCGATCTGATCCGCGAGTTCGGTCAGTGTCATCCTTCGATCGTGCAGTATGTCGTCGAGCTTAACGGCGATCGCCATGTCACACCGTCCCGTCGAGGTCTTCGCGCATCAGCGCACCTTCCGCAAACACGCGCGCCAGCAGGAATGTAAGAAGTACAGCGAGCCAGCCGTTGATCGAAAAACCCGCGTCGATATGCAGCGGATACGCCGGACTGGAAATGACTTTGGCGACTGCGCCGATGACGATGCTGATAATCTGTATCGCGAGCAGCGCCCAGGCGATGGTTTGCAAACGGGACGCGTTGGCGGCGACGAACGGGTCACCCCCGCGAACCGTATCCACAATCGCGAGCAGCCGCTTCAAGACGACATGATTCAGCGGAATCACGGCGAGACCCAGCACGGCGATCGTGCGCAGGCCCATGACCAGCCTTTCCGCCTCAGGTGAAGGCGAAAGCTTGAACGCGGTCATGATCCATTGCTCGTTTGGTAAGACAACCAGCAGCGCGAAAATCGCGGCGCCTCCCAGCCAGTTGAGCACAACGAGGATTCGCAGCAGGACGTACAGGATCGGCAACACGACCGATGACGATATTGTTTTGGACATAAAAACACCGCCCTCTACATGATTTATCGATTATCAATAAATCATTTATCGAATATAGTCAAGTCGGTTATTGAAAATCGATAAATTCGCGCTCAGGCACGAGTCTTGGGGCGGTTCTGATCGGCGAGTATCGCAGTCGTGTGCTCGGTGACACTATCAACGGGACCGGACAACCATTGCTCTGGCCCTGCCTCAGTTAACTCAGGCGTGCTCGTTCCTCCTGCTATGTTTCGCTGCCGAGGTGCACCACGCTGCGTAACCAGCCTGACGGGCGTGGAAATAACAAGCAACAAAAACCTGAGTGGAATCACGTTCCACATCAACGTGAAGAGGAGAAGATCCACAATCGAGGTGAGGACGCTTTGACCTAAGACTTGCCAGGATTTTCCGATCCGCTGTTCTGCTGCATTTGAAGGGGCATTCTTAAAAACGTGTTCAGCGTATCTAGCGAGGAACTGGTCAAGGCCCGAATCGATCTTAGTGAAGAAGTTGTCGTCGCTTGCGGATAACGCTTGCGACACAGCCTCCAGATTAGTCCCGCAGGAGGCGCAGAATTTACGCCCGATCGCGTTATCCCTTCCACAAGTTGGACAAAACATTTGTGAGCCTCCTCTCGATCAAAGCAGTTTACCGCCTATGAATACGAACGCACCATCGCGTGAGGTTCACAAAATGCTCGACTCTCCCTCACCGACAACCGATCAGACTCTGAGCTAAGCGCAGGCTGCTTAGTATTCTTGTTTGTTACCGAAAAAACGCGCGTAGCGACACCGGAACACGAGTAAGGCTATTCACGAGTCGGAGATGCGCGACCATACTCTGGCGCATTGCTCGCGGCGAGCGCCCTTACGCGGCCATATAAGCCCTCTTCCCTCAAACGAGCTAAGGACAAATAGAGTGGCGGAATACCGGAAGGCGATAACACAAGCCAGTTCTCTGTTTCACGCCAGGTGACGAGCATTGACCATAAAACGCTGGCTTCCATCCGCGCACTTTTGACCCAAAGCCTCTGTTCACTAACGCCATAAGTCATCGCATCTCGATGATATTTATGGCTGCGGAAATTGCTGCGTGCGCCCGCTGGAAGTATTTTGCCCGGAACCAAGACTGCCACAACAATCGAAATTAAAAGGATCACACCTAACAGCAGCGTATAAGGTGTAAACAAGAAGATTATGCCGACTGCGGCTAATGCAACTAACCTTATTAGTCGCGACAACCCACGTGAGCGTAGAACGGCCCACACTTCCACGTATTGCGATTCGGTCAGCGTCAGAGTGTTTTCAAATTTGAATTCCATAGATGATGTTCTCGAAGACGCATATCACGCAGCGAGCGCGCTGAAAATGCAGAACGCAGATAACGAGCGATATCTGCTTGTCATCCGTGTCCTGATTTACGTCCTGCGGCGTAGCCGTCGTTAAAAACCAACAGTCGCCGCCACCACACCGACATAATCCATACACGAGCAGTCAACGAGTTTGGAGCGGCCTTTTGGTCTAGCAATCCTTCTGATATTCTCTTGGCCCGCGCTAGTTGCGCAACTCAACCATAAGGTAGACCAATGACCCCCTCGCCTTATCCTGCACCTTTCAAGTCGGCGCACGTACGAGCCCAGATGCTGAAGATCTTGCTGATCGTCGGCGCGGTCGGCGCCGGTATTACTCTAATCGCTGAAGCGCTCTCTTTAGCATTTCCTTCGCTGACCGAGGATCAAGAGCTTAGCGATAATCCGATCGGCGCCGCGATCATGCTGATGATCTTTCTGCTCGCAATTTTCTCCCTGGTTATCTACGTGACGACGATTGTCGTTTTTCTTGTGTGGCTCTACCGAGCGGCTGACAATGTGCGGCAATTCAATCCCTGGAGTCGCCTTGAACATTCACCGGGTTGGGCGGTGGGCAGCTTTTTCATTCCGTTTGTCAATTTGGTTGTTCCTTATCGTGCGGTAAAGGAAGTATGGCAAAAGAGTGGACCACCTGACGCGGCCGTTCTGTCCGAACCTGCTCCTCCAGCATCGTTTCCTATTTGGTGGACGTTTTGGCTCCTCGCATCGTTCGCCGGTAACATCTCGCTACGAGTTTCCTTCAACGAGAATGTAGCGGAGAGCACCGCCACCTCGATTTCTATGTTTGCGGACGCCCTATCGATAGTGGCGGCATTCTTCGCCTATCTGGTTGTGGATGCGATCGATAAGAGGCAGGAAGAAACCGCTGCAAAGCTAAGACTCGGGAATTTCGCGGGCCCGCCACCTCCGCTCGCCAATCCACCCGTGTCGGATGTGGTAGCCGGCGCTAGTCCCCAGCAATTCCCCTAAGCGTTGCCGCACATTTTTCAGCAGGGTTTACGATGCTCTGTTCCAACGATTCGATGAGAGCATCGAGGCTGCTATATCGATGGACCGGCAAGAACGATCGATAGTTTCTGTAGAACTTAACGACGCGACATAATCTGAGTACGTCTAAGAAATAGTAGATCCGCAGCGGGGACAATGGTTTTTGTCTCTGAAAGGGAGGTTTGTGTGAACCATCCTTCCGCACCAGTCACAAAATTTCGTGAACTTCAACCACCCGTATACGACTCCAGCCAGCACCGGAAGGACTACAACAAGGAAAATCTTGTCTGCAATTGTTATTGAAAAATAGACGGCGAGGAACGCCGCAAAAATCACCAGCCACCACCGAAACGCTTTGCGTTTGACGGTGGCCTTTCTGTTCATGCGCAAAATGTAGAAGTTCGAAAGCAGGAAAACGAAAAACGTGATGGTTAGAACGTATTTCATTTAAACCCCCGATCGCGGACGTAGTAGTTACCGTCACCCAACGCTGTTAACAGCAAATCCGGCACGTCATCGCCGGTCCAGTCAAATCTTCCGTGAACTGCTTCAGTTAACGACGCCTCTTCATGCTGTACGACGTGAACTCAATCGGCTCGCGCGGCGGACCATTCTGGTAGAGTTCTAACAGCTCCTTCCGGCGCTTGAGCTCTACATCATCGATGTTGGGTGCTGCGGCGAGCTGGTGAAGATCCGCTTCGACTTGTTCTCTCGTTTCATTCTTCAGACACAAAAGCGTCAAACCGGTGAACGGGAAACGCTCGAAGTTCTCGAGGAGGAACTCTCGCAGCGCGGGGCTGCGACGAAGGTGAAACATGATGATTCGATCCACCCCGCGAACGGGATATTCCGGGAACGCCGCTGAGTGCATTAGTGCCGAGGCAAAGTTATTAAGGATTAGCTCTGCCATTGCTTTGATTTCATCCAACGAGACCTCGTCGCCGGAGCGCCACTCCGCCTCGCTATAAAAGTAGGGTCGCAGTTGCGGTCTCTCGACGAAGAGTCGGAGATGATTTGAGGTCTCGGTGACGGCACGCTGAATCAGGTAAAGATCAGGCTGCTTCTGAGCGATCTCCAACTGCCGCACAGCAGTATCGATCTGGTCCTTGGCAATCCGAAGCTGTTTCCGGAAGACAGAGAAGTTCAGCAAGCCCACCAGAACGAGCAGCAGGGTACCCAGGAAACCAAGCACGCCGATCAGCGCCTCGAACCCCATCCCTATTTATCTCCGTAGGACCAGTGTAAACAATCGGAACCGCGTGTTCAGCGGATTAAGTCCAACAGTTTGATTACTCCAAGGACAATCAATGCGAGCGTTACTAACGCGATCGTTCCACACGTTAGCCAAAGAAGAATACCGTTTCCGGTATGCGGCAGGTAAATTCGTGCCTTTTCATTCTTCAAGACTTCGGGAAAACCCATCTGCCTGAGTGCGTGGGCCACTTCGTCAGGATACTCCGACACAGTTCGTAACCGTGCACGACGGGGAAGAAGGTAAAGAAAGTTATGCGGGTCTTTTTGCCGGTGCCTGGAAAGAAAGATCTCGATTGGTTGCAGATACTCGGGCCTTCTTACACCCGATAAAAACAGAAACCTGCCCGCTTCAGGCAAGTCGCCCATTTCAAGGAACACTGTTCCTAACATCTCAAACAGCTCAACGTCGTAGGTTTCACTGCGTATCGCGCCTTGCAAAATCTCCTTCGCGCGCCACAGATTTCCCTTCTCTATTTCCGCCCGAGCTCTGTCTAGGTTGCGATTTGTCACGCGGTGCTTTGGTTTGACCTGGCCTCAGACCCACAAGAACTGGTTTACCGTTTGCTCGCTTTATTTTGGTTTTTCATAAAGGGAATCAACCGTTCAGAGTAATAAGGCTCTTCAGTGCACCAGAAGATGTAATCGACGCCGAGGTATTCTTTGCCAAATTGAATTATTTCAGCAATCGTCACCTCTTTGTTCGTTTGTGGGTTTACGTGTTGATAGTTGCCGTCTTGAACCGCAACGCCGGCACGCACCTCAGCCGACGCTGCTCGTATGAGAGGATAACTGTTATTCATTTGCGATCGTTTGTACGGGAGCAGATCAGGACCACCCACACCAACTTTGAGTCTTCTCGCAGCTTCGTAAACATTTCGAAGAAACGCCTTATCCTCGGTGGGCAACCATTCGCCGGGCATGAAGTTGGCGTAGACCAGAACGACTGATTTGGGAAATGCCTCTCTCAAGGCCTGCATGTTCGCGATAATGCCGTCGCGATATTTTTCAAACGTGAAGCCCCTTGGGAATAGCGCGCCAGTGTCGCCAACCGAGTATGCGGTCTCGGCAAGGTTCACGCCTTCGATCTTGCCATCAAATTCCTTCCCCAGTTCGACCAGCAACTTCTTGAATCTACCACGGACATTCTCGTCCCAACGCCTCGCCATCCAGCCGGCAATCTTAACGTCAGTCTCGCGGTGGTCTACAAACTTATAGTCGTATTGTTTGTCCGCGCCGCCGCTGTACTGAGGATCTCTAAGGAGGTATCGAGGAACGTGTATCCACTTCTCACTAAACGAAACGTCCTGAATCTGCACGAACAGCTTTTTGCCTTTGGAAGAAAGAAAGGCGAGGTCTTCGCGTATGAGACTGAAGTCGTACTCATCCTTGCCCGGCTCAAGCTGGCGCCACGAGTATGTGATCTGCGCGCCGTCGAAGTCTTTAAGCTCAAGAAACGCAGTTGCGTCCTTCAGCTTTTCGCGGTCCATACCAAAAAACACGTAGTGCTTAATGGATTTAGCACTACTGCTAACGGCGAGTAGCAGGATAAACAAAGTGCCGCACAGTATTTTTCGCATTGTTACAGTCACCATTTTGGACCACGAATGTGGATGCGAGAGATGTGGGCCAAAAACCCGGCGCAATGTCATGCTTTTCGCACGCTACCGAACGCTGCCTCTACGGACCAGCAAGATGTGAATAGCTACGGCCGTACAGAATTGGGCGGCGGTCCCAAACAAAATCATGAACGCCGCTGCCAGGGCGGGCATGCCACAAGACGCCGCACCATTGAGATGGGCCTGACGCAGCTCGGCAAAAAAGAATAGCGGTGACAGATAGAAGAATGCTAAGGCAGGACCTAAAACACCAACGATGCGAGCAATCCAGCCAGGAAGTCGTGAAAGCCTGAAATAAAGGAGCACGCCGAGCAACTGAGGGAAGATAAACAAGCTCAGCAAAGTGAGCCAATTCCACGCTACCAGGATCGATTTCATGGTTATGCCCGCGTTATTAAGCCCGGCTAACAACTCGGCTGTTACAGGAACTTTTCCGTCTATGTTTTGGGCTTCCTTTTGTGCTTCTTCGTGTCTTTTCCTGTGCCTCTTTGTGGCTTCTGGCTTCCTTTTGTGCCTCTTCGTGTCTTTTCCTGTGCCTCTTTGTGGCTAAGGATCTGTGCCTCCTCGTGGTCAGGTCACTTTAAAACATTTCTCGTTCTCATCCCAAACCAGCTTGTGTTGATATTCACGCCAAAGCGCTTGCCATCGTTCCCTAATTTGTTTCCGGCCGTGTTTTGAAATGTAGTTTCTCAAAACCTGTTCACCTGTCAGATCGCGATTGGCGCCGCGTTCCAAAAACTCGTTCCAGCCAACCCCGGGAATGGTTGTGTTCTGCCAGCGGCTGTCAGTAAAAAAGTGGGTCAGAATGATCAACGCCACATCCCCCACGCGTACTTCCGACCAATAATCGAAAACATGACTTTCGATCTTCGTTTCGTCATCCAACTTGCTGATGAGGTAGGGGACCGATTCTTTTCCAAGCGCAATGAGGTTAGTAACGACAGGCAAATCATTGTACTCGCGATCCTGCACTCTTCCTTTAGGCGCAACGCGACCGATTGTAGCTAGATCGATCTCAGAAACAGGAACTACTGAAGCGCGTGCCAATGTACGACTCACGATTTCGATGTCAGACACGTATCCGGGATAGCGGGTGCCGCGGGCGTTGATCTTCTTTCGTCTCTTGGCGTCGCGGCTCTCCAGAAGTCCGGAGATGTATTTGTAATTGTCGGCGACGGCAACAATGAAACTATGTTCGCTCACAGCGATCATGTCGTACCAGTAATCGTAGTCGTCCTTGTCCAGTTCGGCGGGTGCGTTGGTTTGAAATTCAGATGGTGAGGGCAGTTTGCTACCGTATTTGCGCCGGCTTGGCTTGAAGACAACGCCAAAGAGTCCTTCGAGATCGTCAGGATCGATCCACTCATCCTTCAATTCTGCATCTGGTGCTTCCATGCTTATGGCTACGAGTTTCCCCTCGAGAAACGAAAACCGCACGTTGCTGTATTCCTGAATTCGTTTATAGGTAAGCGTTCGAAAAACCTTTTCCTTGCACCTGTCTGAAAGCCAGCTTAAGGGCCGCGGCACGTCAAGGCTGACTTTATCCTTGTCTTTTGACGGCGTGCCAAGCAGACGAATGGCGTCATCCGGCGTATTGACATTGAGCACCATTCCGGCCCATCGATCCGGCAGCACCTTATTCTCCTGCGCAAGCGCCGGAATCGCGCAGATGGCGACAAGAAGAGCGAGGATGATTTTAGAGACGCGGTTCATAATTAATGAGCTCGGTCCTCACGGCGTTTTTGATTGTAATTCTGATCCAACGACGTCCCACACGTGCGCCATTCTGAGGTCCTTTGTAGAGGTGAGCAACAACTTTCCATCGGCGCTCCATTCTCCCATACCGCCGGTGTTGTCCAGCGTTTGCAGTAGTTCGCCCGTCTCCGAGCTCCAGAGTCGAACGAATTTGTTACTCGCGGCACTGATGACCGCGAGCGTCGGGTGAATAGCGAGTTCGTCGCGATCTTTGAAGCCAAAGTTCAAGGGAAAACGACTGTAAGTCAGCACCATGGGAAACGTGCCTTTCAGTCTCCCCGTAGCAACGTCCCAGATTCTACCGTTGTACTTGCGGTCACTTGCTGCGACGACCGTGCGGCCATCATTACTCCATAACAACTGGTCCGGCAAGCCTTCCCACTTTTTGTCGGTGAATGTGGATCTCAACTCGCCCGTTTGACAGTCGCGCAACTCGATAAGGGTTAGAGCGCGCCACCCGTACTTTTTCTTGATCGTCGCAAACATCCGTCCGTCGGGAGTAAAGCCCTTCAATGAGCTGTCGCTGTAATCCTCGGAGGGGACCCTGGTGTTGAGGGCGCCGCTGCTGCTGTGCCAAATCGATATTCTTCCGGCTTCGGTTTGAATCACGAATCGTCCATCAGGGCTGAACTCAGCATAACTGGGGGAATTAAACCAGGCAGCGCCGGCTCGTTTGAAGGTCACGGACAAACGTCCGGTCGCAACATCCCAAAGCTTGGCATCGTCCTTTTCCGACGTAGTCAGGATCTGTTTGCCATTCGGATTGAACCGCGCGCGCCCTCCCGGCCCGTTTATCTTTATCTCGAATTTAAGTTGATTGGATTCAATGCTCCAGACTTTCGCTATTGCCTTTTGATTGTCGAAAACCTCGGCCTTAAAACTCTCGTCCTGCTCCACGTTCAGCAAAAGTTTTTCGTCCGGGCTGAGTTTGACTTGTTCGGAAAGCGAGAAGTATTTGTTCCGCCTGAGCTCGATGGGCTTCGATAACCTCGTGCCGACTCGCGCGTCCCACAGGGCGACAGACCTTGTGTCGGCGATCAGCAGGCGTAGACCGTCACTGGTCCACTGCATGTCGTAGAACGCCTTGTCCGACAATGGCAGCGTGGTTTGCAGGTGGCCGTCTGTGATGTCGATGATCTGGACCAAGCCGTCTTCGCGCTGGACGGCGAGCAGCTTACTCGCGGGACTGAACTTGACCTGCCGCGCTGTTTTCAACTCAAACGACAACCGCAACTTTACAAATTCCCGCCGCGGTTCGCTGTCTGTGGTCTGGCTGTAATGGAAGCTCTGGGTGAGAAAAACACAGAGGACGATTACAACAGCACGCTGGACCAGCGACCTCGATCTTTTAGTCATGATTTCCACCTCTCCAGTGGATCTATTAACTAAAAATTGGCGACGATGGACCGTCGTTGAATGGCAGTTTCGCAACTGTCATACGCAGATTGTTGATGATCTTCGTCCGTAAACTGGGGGTCGAACACACGTGACGCTAATCTCGAGGACGGCCGAAAAAGAGAGTGTAACCATCGGCGTCCTTCACTTCGAAACCACGCAACCCGTCGTGCGTATCCTTCAACGGCCGTGAAAACGCGACGTTCCGCGAGGCAAACTCTGCCGCCAGCGCGTCCGGATCGGGAACGTAGAGGTAGGCGTCCCAACGCGCTTGCCGTTCGCGCTTGTTGTTCGGAAGCGGATCTACATCGACGTCTTTGAGCATGATCATCGCCCTGCCGCGAGAGACGATGCCGAAAAACGGATCATCCTCGGGCTCCTGAAAGGTGATCTGGAATCCCAGCGAATCGCGGTAGAAGGCCAGCGCTCTTGAGGCGTCCTTCACGATGAAACACGGCGAGACACCGCCGATTTCGGGTCGATCCATGTACGTTGCTCCTGCTGTTCGTGATGTTGACACTACGCTCGACTGGATACGTTTTACGATCTCGTCGATGGAGGGAACGTAATTGCCATCTGTCGAGACCTCGATGGTAGGTATATCGAATTTGGGCGCCGCGTAGCTCTCCGGAGTTAGAATCTCGCCTGTCTCGCGGTAGTGAGTGACTCGTCTGTCGCCGTGATAGAACTCCCTCTCCGGATTCTCGAGACCTCGTTCGAGATGACGTTGTGCGGCAACTGCATCATTAGCAGAACACAACACGATCACCGGCATCGCTAACTCAGAAATTTTTTGCGTCCTGGGTTCCCAAACCTGATGCTGAAATGCCGCCTCTATAACAACGGAAATCTTACCGGCAAGATACTGATTCACCATTTCAAAGAACAACTCGGAGACTCGACGATTGGTATCCGGCGGGAGTTGGTCGTGCTTTACGCCGTACGTGTTGACGTAGCCTTCTTTAATCTCATCGCGGCTAATTACCGGCAACCACAGGCGTTCACCAAGCTTTCGGGCTAGAGTGGTCTTTCCGGATCCCGCTCGGCCGGTGACTACGATGCACATCGGTTTTTTATTCATGTTTCCGCAGCGCGTTCCATCAAAACTGAAAGGGATTACCAGTTGCCTTGCCCTAAAAGTTTCTTACTCTGCTCGTTCTCTTTGCAATCTCCGTGGTCTCTGTGCCTTGGTGGCTTTGCACAAAGGTACTCAAATTTTGTGTGCGGATCCTATGGAAAGAATATTCCTCGCGCAAAGGTGCAAAGACGCAAAGAAAGCGTTCCTTTCGGGTCGCACAACTATTTCACACTGACCCGTCGGATGACGAGCCCGTCTCAACCATGAACGGTTTGGAACGAGGGATCTTTAGGCGGCGGCCTGAGCGGGGCCGGGTGGCCCCGCCGTCTCGGAAAAGTTTATTCAGCGATAACGGACGAATTCAGCGGACGTGATTAAAAACGGCCTCATACTGGATCTCGCCGTTCGGCCCGTCTCGCCGGGTCAGAAAGAGACTGAACTCGCCCAGTGCCCCGTGTTTGATCGGGTGAATACTCGAAAAGGTCGGTAGTTCGGCCTCTGCCTTGAAGAGCAGCGTGAACGATTCGGTGCGCACTGCCGGACCGGTGGAGAGTTTTGTTTTCTCCTCCGAAACGAAGCCGTCAACCTTCAAAAGCTTCAACGCGATCATCTTGCCGCGCGGTCCGGGAGCCTCGAAGTATCCACCGACATACGGCTCGAAGGTTTCGCGCGTAAACCGGAAAACCGGGTCGCGTTGCACGTCGGTCGAAACCTGACCGTCGGAGAAGAGCGTTTGGGCCAACCCGGAACGGGCATTACCCCAAAACAGAAGAGTGGAAGCAGTAAAAAGTAAGCTCGATTGCACGAATTTGCGGCGGGCTAAAACCATCTTATTTGTGTCTCCTCGGGAGGTTAAATGTTGCAACAGTCCTGAGACTGCTGGTCCAAACCGATCCTGGTGCGATAAATGACGATGTTAAGCGTGGTTCATCTGGTCCAACTTGCGGACTCTGTTTGCTTCCGTACATTCACAGCAAATGATCCGCCCGATTTACACGCGGAAACGGGAGCGAAAGAGGGCCACTGGACAGGAATAAATTTGTTGAAGGTCAGCAGCGCGTCAGATTGACGTCGGAAAACACGCGGCTTGAGGATCGCTGATCTGAGAAGAGGTGTTTACTTTGTATCCGGAATAACGGTCTGATTACTGGAACGGCCACAGCACCGGCACCAACCAGACGACGATCACGAACACTGCGACCGTCAGTATCGAACCCACTTTCACGAAGTCCAGGAAGCGATACCGTCCCGGCGTGTAAACCAGCACACACGCCGGCTCGAGCGGTGTTAAAAACGAGCACGAGGCGGCATAGGTTACGGTGATGGCGAAAGTTCGTGGGTTTAATCCCAGGGCGAGAGCAGTTTTTATCGATATCGGCAGCATGACGAGGGCCGCAGCCTGGTTTGACATCGGCTGCGTCAGTGCAACGGTCATTATGAAGAATCCGGCCAGCACCGCCGTTGGTCCATACCGGCCGGTGCCTCTCACGATGAGATCCGCGAGGTATTGGTCCGCGCTGGTCTTTTCCATCGCGACCCCAAAACTGATCATGCACGCAATCAGGATCAGCAATCGCCAATCGATGATCTCGTAAACTTCCGACATCCGCAGAGACTGGCTGGCAAGCAGGATCATCACGCCAAGCAGAACAGCGATCGGCAAGGGAACGAGATGTGTCAGCGAGAAGAACAGAAACACGGCAAAAGCAAACAACGCCCAGCGCCTTTTTTCGGGTCGCGCCTGCCTTTCACTTATCTCTTCCAAGAGCAGTACCTGACCATCGCCTGCAAGCGTTTCGGCACGTTCACGATTTGTCTGTATTAAGAGGACGTCGCCAAACCGCAAACGCACGCGACTGATCTTCGACAGCAGGTCCACCCCGTGACGATCGATCGCCAGTACAACGACGCCGTATCGCCTCCGCAAATCGAGACGTTTCAATGTCCGGCCGATGAAGTCAGAACCTCGCGGCACCATCGCTTCGAAGAGTTCCGTGTCTTTACTCTCCAAAACAGAATCGTTCAGTTCAAAATCCGGTTTGATTTCGATGCCGGCTTCGGTCTTTACCTTCAGAATGTCTTCAACGCGGCCTTGGACCAGCAACAGATCGTCAGCCTTAATCTTTTCCGACGGATTCGGCGCGATCCTCACCTGCTCCTGACCTCTCACAATTCCCAGAACGGTCAGATCGAGATCGTCGCTGATACGCGCCTCCGCTAACGACTTGCCGATCAATGGCGAATCGTCCAACACCATCACTTCCGTCATGTAATGCCTGACGTGGTATTGCTCGGTAAGAGATTCGGCGGGCTTGCGTCTCGGCAGCAGGTTGCGACCGACGAGCAGCATGTACAACATACCGACAGCAACAATAACAACACCAACTCGAGTCAGCTCGAACATCGTAAACGGCTCAATTCCATAACGCGGTAGAGCACCACTGACTGCAAGGTTCGTCGATGTTCCGATCAACGTGCACGTACCGCCAAGGATCGCTCCAAATGCCAGCGGCATCAGCAGTCTGGAGGGACTCATATTTCTGCGCGCGGCAATGCCCAACACCACCGGGAGAAACATCGCCGTCGTCGTAGTGTTCTTCATCACGGCGGCGCAAAACGCGGCGGCAAACATAATCAGCGCGACCATGCGAAACTCGCTCTTGCCTGCCGTGCGGTGCAACCGTCGTCCGACCAGCTCGATGACTCCCGTCTTTGCCAGTCCGCCCGTCAGGATGAACAGACCGGCGATCGTTATGACGATGTCATTGCCAAATCCCGCGAACGCTTCCGGCGCGGTTAAGGTTCTAGTGAGGACCAGGGCCATCACTAAAAGGATCGAAACGACTTCGATCGGTATTCGCTCGGTGCTAAAGAGAACGAGCGCTATGATCAGTAGCGCCAGAACGATTGCAATCTGAGGTGTCATTTAGGAAAGTTCATGTGCGCAGCTTCAATCGAGTCTGCACTGGTTATAGACCGAATGCAAATTTCAGTTGCACTGCTTAGCCTCTCATGTTCGTCATGACTTTGCGAACAATATCCGCCGTCGAGGTCACAAAGTCTTTGCTTCCGGGCTGCGATTTTTCAAAGCACCGCGGATGTTTAGAAACGCAAGACAAAGTTGGAGAACGATCAGTGCATAGGCGCGATCGTGCCAGCCCCACACGATCCACAACACGTTGCTGAACAGGAACAGCCAGAATCCCCAGTTGCGTTTGAACTTCCGCTGCGAACCCACCATCCAGGCGGCGACGACTGTAACGGCCATTGCCGGCCACTGGATCCAATCAAGCATCGCGATTCATCTCCCGCATGATGTCACCTTCCCTGGAAGCAGGGATTTCAGAATGAAGCAACGGCACGAGACTGGTCAGGCAGTGCGATCTGCTCTTCGAGGGGATGAACACAGTTGTCGCAGTTTCCGCAGCGCTCATCCTCCATTTCTTCTGCGAAGTAATCATGCAGGAGTCGCCACCGGCACATCGCACTCTGCCCGTATTGCATCATGCGCTCCAGCTTCTGTTTGTCCTTATTAACTTTTTCCTCCGCCGACCGCGATAGCTCTTCGAGTTCGCCTGACTTCAGGTCAAGTCGCAAAAGGCGAAACTTAGTGCCGCGCAGCTCCTTCACGACTTTCATTTCCTTCAGCAGCGACAAAATGACGCGCACTTTCCCATCACTCACCGTGTTTGCATGTTCCTGCACGGTCGCGAGTGCTACCGGACTCTCATCAGCGTTAAGTGTCTCGAGTGCTTGATAGACCGCACGAATGTCGTCGAACTTCGGATGCTTCCCGCCGAGAAAGAACTGCTGCGTGCGCCGATCTTCGAGTTGATAAAACAGACTGCACGTTGCTGGTTCACCGTCACGACCGGCCCGTCCCGCCTCCTGGTAGTAAGCTTCGAGCGAACCCGGCATCTGGTAGTGGACCACGAAACGAATATCCGGTTTGTCGATCCCCATTCCAAACGCGTTCGTCGCCACGA
This sequence comes from uncultured bacterium, assembly GCA_965649955.1. Taxonomy (GTDB): domain Bacteria; phylum Acidobacteriota; class Blastocatellia; order Pyrinomonadales; family Pyrinomonadaceae; genus PSRF01. Next base: position 55,654 of record CBFGMX010000005.1, on the reverse strand, counting down.
TCGCCTTCAACTCGTCGTCCATGAACGCGTCCTGATTACGCTTGCGATCGCTTGCCTTCATGCGTCCGTGATACTTCTCGATCTTAAAGTCGAATCCCTTCAACCAGTCAGTCAAAGCTTCGACCGTTTTCACCGTAGCCGCGTAGATGATGCCGGCGCCTTCGTGTTCATTCAGTATGCGAACGAGCTCTTCGTGCTTCTCACGCTCGTTTGTAACTCGTTTGACTTCTAATTGGAGATTCGGCCGATAAATCCCAGTCTTCACCATTTGAAGCTTCCCGAGATCGAGTTGTTTCTCGATGTCGGCAACAACTTCGGGTGTGGCGGTGGCAGTTAACGATAAAACGGATGGCGAACCGAGTGTCTTGACGGCCGCCCCGAGAGATAGATATGCAGGACGAAAGTCGTGACCCCATTCTGAGATGCAATGCACTTCGTCGATCACGACAAAGTTGATGTCTCGTTTTCGCAAGTCACCAAGGAATTCCGGATTCGTAAAACGCTCCGGGGTGACAAAGATGAAGTCGCTCTTCTCGGACTGTATCTGTTGGAGGTTCTCCTCCTGCTCCTCCGTTGTGAGTGCGCTGTTCAACTGCGAGGCTTCGAGACCCGCTTCTTCCAGCTTGTCCACCTGATCCTTCATCAGCGAGATGAGCGGCGATACGACCACTGTCGTACCAGGCAGGTGCAACGAAGGTAATTGATAGCAGAGCGACTTCCCTGCTCCGGTCGGCATGATCGCGAGTGTGTTATTGCCCTCGAGTACCGAACGAATGACTTCAGCCTGGCCGGGGCGGAGTTTGTCGAGGCCGAAAGTGTTTCGCAGCGTTCGTTTCATTCGCGTAAGTTCGCGTGTGACTTTTGGGACAAGTGCGCTCATAGATATTCGCGGGCGTGCACTGGTTTGGAACACGTAGCACGCGGCGACAGGCTCTCGGCAACATCGGTGCCAGAATCAGCGTGTTGTTATCTGGTGGAGTTCTTAGAGCGGACTATAGGACTTTCGGGACGACGTAAAATGCCATACCGGTACACGTTTCCATGACTCAGGCGAAAATCGACGGGCCATGCCGCCGCGTGGTCACCTCTCCAGATCATCGACCGGCGCCCGAACCTTTTTCCACGACAAAAGGCAGTTGTCCTCTGAGACTAAGTTGTCGACGCGGAACATCACGTAAATCTTCTTTTGGTCTCTAACCACCTTCATCAGGTACATATGCCCGGCTTTCACTCGCACGAATTGCTGGTAAGGGGAGACTTCTTGCGAGCCCGCAGAAGTATCGATCTCCTTCACGCGTCCGCTAAGCGGTCGCGGTTTCTGCGGCTTCTTGCTCTTGGGGAATGACGGCGTTGTTTTGAAATCTGACCATCGCTTCGCGCCGAGATCGATGATCATCGATCGGCCATCTATCACCTCGAACCAGTCGCTATCGTCGTTCACCGCCAGCGTGCCGTAGATCAGATCGAAGTCGCTCGTATCCGGGGTCGGAGATCCGCGCTGGCCGGAATCAAAGTTGACTGACGAGCGGCTCCAATCGCGATGGCTGATCTTTGAGAAAAGAGTCACGGTGCTGAGTGCCGGTTCGTCCTGCCCGACGGCCGTGACTGAGAGTGCGATGAGAGAACTCACGGCAAATATGAGGCTGCGTTTCATTGGAGTGTCACCGTTGTTAACATACCAACATTCGAGATCGACCAACGGTCAACAATTGTCTATTTCTTTGGCGCAGGAACTCGCTTCCAGGTGATCGTACAACTCTCATTCGGCTTTAGTTCTTCTACTCTGAGCAAAACGTAATAGTCGAACAGCGTATTCAAACCCCATCGATTATCCCGGGGTTTCTCTCGATGCCGGTGGACCACGTACATATGCCCGGCAATCGGTTTGGCGATGTGCGGATTCAGATCTTCATCGGCGATGCTCTTCCCGGATTGAGGCGAAGGAATGTGAATACGGCCACATCGCTCGTTCGTGCGACATGGCAGAATCGGCAGAACGGGAACGTCGATATCATCCGACCAGTCCATCTCGCCAAGGTCTCTGATACGACTCCAACTGTTAGGATCGCAACTCACCTTTAACCAGTCTTTGTCGCCGTTGTAGTTAAGACCTCCGTAAAGTAGATCCCAATTGTTCCGATTCTTTACCGGAAAAAAGGGTTCATTCTGAGGCTCTCTTGCCTGAGTGTGGATAGGCTGATTGCTCGGTCCTCTGGAGGTGTCAAAAACAGGGTCATTCGTGGGTTCTCTTGACCCGTAACGAACCGGCTCGGGTCCAAAGCTAACAACAGCTTTCGCCCAATTATCGCTCTTTCCGGTTCGTTTCCGATTCAGCAGAGTGACGCGTCGACCCGGTTTGGTATCGACGCTTTCGGAAAGCGCCGGGTTCGGTTTTGAGAACGCAACCCAGCCCAACGACAAAAACACCAGCACCACGGCCAACTTTGTTCTCAACTTCTCGGCCCTCCTTTGGAGTGGTTTGTCTATACCCCCAGGGCCACGAGTGCACTTTGAACTACCACGAGCTAAGAACAAGTCAGGAAGGGAGCAAGCGAAGCGCGCCCCCGCTCAGTTGCGCAGAAGCGGGGCGTCGCCCCCTTCCGGACTTGTTCTTGCGAACTCATGCGTTCAAACTCAACCACTACTACCCCAGGTACGAAATGGACCAATCCGGCTTATTATGGCCTGGTAAGTTTTCCGGGTTTCAGAAACTTGATCGAAAGTTTAACCCACTTCGACCTGAATTATGAATGATCAACCGATGCCGATCGTTGTCGGCTCACCTCGTTCCGGAACGACGCTGCTGCGCCTCATGCTCGATGCTCACTCGGAGTTGTCCATTCCCCCCGAAACCGGCTTTCTAACTCTGGGCCCAAACCTGCGCGGAAACGGCGAACAGCTCCGCAGGAATTTCTACGACGCCATAGTCAATTATGGACATCCAGGTCCATCGTGGAACGACTTTGAAATTTCGAAGGAAGACTTCTGGTCAGCGCTCAGCGAGATCACGCCGTTCAGTGTTGCTGAAGGTTACCGCGCGTTTTACCGGCTTTATGCCACGCGACGCGGAAAGCCGCGCTGGGGCGACAAGACACCTGTTTACTGCAAGCACCTCGACACCATCCGACAACTTTTACCCGAAGCGCGGTTCATCCACATTATTCGCGACGGTCGTGACGCGGCCCTTTCGTTGCGCCGGATGTGGTTTTCGCCCGGCTGGGAAATCGAGACTCAGGCATCCTACTGGCGTGAGTGCATCGTCTCCGCGCGTCGCGCCGGTGCCGGACATGCAGACTACCTGGAGATCCACTACGAAGACCTCGTGCTGAACACTCGCGCAACACTCGAGCGCGTGTGTGAGCACATCAACCTCACGTACGAAGACGCGATGTTGAATTACCACGAACGAGCGCACGACCGGTTACGGGAGCACAAGGGACGATCGCTCCCCGACGGTACACCCTTCTTAACGCAGGAACAGAGGTTCCAGCAGCAACAGCGTGCTACAAAACCACTCGATGCGTCATGTGTCTTTGCCTGGAAGCAGGAAATGAACACGGACGAGAGACGAAGATTTCAGGTTGTCGCCGGCGATGTACTAGCGGAACTGGGTTACGAAGTATGAATGCGTGAGCTCCTGGTCGTTGAACACGAGTTGCGCCGGCCCTCAGCGAAACCACGGATCAGGTGATTCCGTTCAGTTTCTTATTCTCACCCATCTCGACCTGCTTCCCGGTCAAGATCGCGGAAACAAAGCTAATTGCTTGAGCAATCGTGCTCGATGGTCCATCCCAGTATTCCGCTTTCTTGACCTTCACTTTGAGTAATGCGACGTCAGCCTGGTCTGGCCCATCCGGAAACCACGCCTTGAGCACCGGTTTCCAAAGTTCCTTTATCTTTTGTCGATCGTGCACGAGCTCCGCCGCACCCGATATCGAGACGTATTGCTGCTTGCGTGTATCGATGAAGCTGACATTCACGTTAGGAGTTCGTTCGATCTCACTCGCTTTATGCGAGTTTGACGACGTAAAGAACCAGAGATTTCCCTCGTCATCGACGTCGCCATTGAGTGACATCGGACGGCTGTGCAGATCGTCACTTTCATCGATGGTCGTCAACATGCATAAATCGATGTCCTTAATCATCTCTCGCAGTTTTTCGTAATCGGACTCGCGCGACATATACCCTCCCGTTCCCGTGCAGTAAACAAATCATCATCAGGCGCGCACATCACAAATACTTGTCGCCGATGAAAAGAAAATGCTGGCGAGCGACGAGTATTACTAGTGTTCTTAGAGTTAAGGCACCAAAAAGAACGAAAAACTACTTAGTTTCTCGAAAGACACGTTGTAACATTCGACGCACCGCTGCTTTTCCGCGGACGAATCCTCGAACCTGTCGTTGTGTGTATTCCTCATCGCAGTATTAATCTTAAGGACCGGATGGACCGGAGGATGAAGAATGAAAAAAGACGCGACACCTCTCGTGTTGGACCTCAGCGAAGTTGGCGCTGGCGACGTTGAACTGGTAGGCGGCAAATGCGCGAGTCTCGGCGAACTGTTTCGTTCCCTGGCGCCGCGAGGCGTACGCGCCGTCGACGGTTTCTCCACGACGCGCGAGGCGTATCGTCTCTTGCTGGAGGCTGAGGGTCTCGGCGAGCGCCTGCGCGAGTTGATGAACGGTCTCGAGTACCAGGATCTGAAGGCGCTTAACAAGGCCGGACGCGAGGCGCGCGCGCTGATGCTCGACACTCCTTTGCCACGGCCTGTCCACGACGCAATCGTCGACGCGTATCGGCGCCTGTGCGATCGGACCAGAAGCAGTTGCGAAGTAGCGGTGCGTTCCTCCGCCACCGCCGAAGATCTTCCGGAAGCGTCGTTCGCGGGCCAGCAGGACACGATCCTGAACGTTAGAGGTGAAGATCGATTGATCGAAGCATGTCACCGCTGCTTCGCTTCGCTGTGGACCGATCGTGCGATTTCATACCGCGCCAGCCGCGGCTTCGATCACTTCGACGTGTCGCTCGCAATCGGCGTGCAACCCATGGTCCGTTCCGATCAGGCGTGCTCTGGTGTGATGTTCACACTCGACACCGAATCCGGTTTTCGCGACGTGGTCGTGATCAATGCCGCCTGGGGGCTCGGAGAAGCAATCGTGCAAGGCATGGCAACGCCGGATGAATGGATCGTTTTCAAGCCAACACTCGCCACCGGCGCGCGCCCGATTATCAGCCGTCACCTCGGAACCAAAGAAGTGAAGATGGTCTATGGTCTCGACGGCAAAGGGACCCGTACGCGTGACGTAGTCGATGCGCAACGCCAGCGGTTTTGCCTGAGTGATTACGAAGTCCTGCAGCTCGCGCAATGGGCCTGCCAGATCGAGGAGCACTATTCCATGCTCGCCGGTCGACCAACTCCGATGGACCTCGAATGGGCCAAGGACGGTATCAGTGGTGAGCTTTTCATTCTTCAGGCCCGGCCTGAAACGGTCCACGCGACGAACCGCGAAAACTACATCGAGACACACAAACTAACCGGCGAACACGGCGCGCCTGTCGTTACCGGAATCGCTGTCGGCGAACGGATCAGTCAGGGTCAGGTCCATGTATTGGCGCATCCGGATCACCTCACGCAGTTTAAGGACAACGCCGTTTTGGTAACTTCGATGACCGATCCGGCGTGGGAGCCGATCATGAAAAAGGCGGCTGCGATCGTTACCGATCGAGGTGGCCGCACGTGCCATAGCGCGATCGTGAGCCGTGAGTTGGGACTTCCTTGTATCGTCGGTACAGGAAACGCCACGCAGCTGTTGCGCTCGGGAATGGACGTGACCGTCTCTTGTGCGGAAGGTGCTCGCGGAAGTGTCTACGACGGTCTAATCGATTTCGCAGTCGAGAAGCGTGTCGTCGGCAAGGAGAACCGGCCGCGAACGAAGGTAATGATGAACGTTGGCGATCCGGACCATGCCTTTGCACTCTCCGCGTTGCCTAACGACGGTGTCGGACTTGCCCGGCTCGAGTTCATCATCAACAACCACATCGGCATCCATCCGATGGCGCTGGTTCGTTATCCGCATCTGCAAAACCCTGAAGTCGTGCGCGAGATCGAGCGGCGCATCGGCGAGGACGACCCGCGCGATTTCTTTGTCCGGCGTCTGGCGGAAGGTATTGGGAGGATAGCCGCGGCCTTCTATCCAAATCCCGTAATCGTGCGCATGTCAGACTTCAAATCGAATGAGTACGCGATGCTCGTGGGAGGACAGGAGTTTGAACCGACCGAAGAGAATCCGATGCTTGGTTTCCGCGGAGCGTCGCGTTACTACGACGAACGGTATCGCGAAGGGTTCCAGCTCGAGTGTCAGGCGTTGCTGCGGGTGCGGGAAGACATGGGTCTGGTGAACGTCAAGGCGATGATTCCCTTCTGCCGGACTGTCGAAGAAGGCCGGCGCGTGATCGAGTTGATGGCTGATTACGGGTTGAAACAGGGCCAGCACGATCTGGAGATCTACGCGATGTGCGAGTTGCCGGCGAACGTAGTTTTTGCCGACGAGTTCCTGCGTATTTTTGACGGTTACTCGATCGGCTCGAACGATCTAACGCAACTAACACTCGGGCTGGACCGCGATTCTGAAATGGTGGCCCATCTTTTTGACGAGCGCGACGGCGCGGTTGAAAAGATGATCGAGATGGCGATCGAAGCGGCGCATCGTGCCGGAAAAAAGATCGGCATCTGCGGACAGGCGCCTTCGGATTATCCGGAGTTTGCGCGGTTCCTGGTTGAAAAAGGGATCACTTCGATGTCGCTCAACCCCGACACCGTCATTCAGACTACTCATTTGATCCTCGAGGTCGAGAACGTAACCCCGCCCCTGGATCTTTCAACACTAAACACGAGCGCGAAGCTGCGTCCGAAGAGCGAACTCGAGCAGCTAAGCGTGGTGCCTCAACCAAGCCTCGCCGGAGGATAGAGATCGCGCAGAGCAAAGAACTTCAAACCTGGAAACGAATATTGTCGGAGTTCTGAAGACGTGGCAGAATGCGTTGAGTCGTCACGTCGAGGAAAACATGTCGCTACGAAGTTCTGCCACGTTGATTTGTGTATTGTTGATCGTGCTTGCGCTCATGCTTGTCTCTGCTGAGAGACCCGCGCAAGACGATTGGTTGGAGCCGTTTCCCGCTTTCCGCATCGCCGACAACCTTTACTACGTTGGCAGCAAGGGATTAGCAAACTATCTAATCACCGCGCCGGAAGGACACATTCTCATAAACAGCAACTTCGAAGAAAGTGTCCCGCTGATCCGCAAGAGCGTCGAATCGCTTGGTTTTAAATTTACCGACATAAAGGTCCTCTTAATTAGCCATGCTCACGGCGATCACAACGCGGCAAGCGCGACTATTAAAAAACTCACCGGCGCAAAATACATGGTGATGGAAGGCGACGTGCCGGTTGTCGAATCCGGAGGAAAGACTGACTTTCAATACGGCAACGACAAGTCAACCTGGTACGTGCCGACCAGCGTCGATCGGATCCTCCACGATGGCGATGAAGTGAAACTCGGAGGCGTCGTACTCACTGCCCGGCTCACGCCCGGCCACACAAAGGGTTGTACGACATGGACCATGAAGGTGCGAGACGGCTCGAAGACGCGTGACGTTGTGATCGTCGGCAGCCCGAATGTCAATCCCGGGTACAATCTCGTCAGCAACAAGCTCTATCCCGAAATCAAGCAGGATTTTGAACGCACGTTCACAGTCCTGAAGTCATTGTCGGGTGACTATTTCCTCGGCGCCCACGGGAGTTATTACGATCTGGAGAGCAAGTACGCGCGGCTGAAAGCCGGCGACTCAGACGCGTTTTTCGATCCGGAGGGCTACAAGAACTTCGTAACAGACAGAGAGCGAGCCTTCCGCGGTGAGTTAGCAAAACAAAGCGCGGCTACAAGGTAACGAGCTCGCAGCGTTCGGCGACTGTTTAATAAGAACAAGGACCGAAACAACGGTCAGATCCGACACTACTCCCAGCAACACCACCTTGACTCCCCAGGTCTTTATGCATAAATTCAACGCGCCAAACGCACTTACCCTATCTTGGATTAGCAAGGAGTCCAGCTCATGTACAAAAGACTGTTGCGATGCCTTGCGTTACTTGGCGTCGTAAGCGTTGTCGCATTGGCCCAACAACCCCCTCCGGTGAAGACGCACTTGAAGGTCGGCGATACCGCTCCTGACTTCACACTTCGGGCCACCGACGGAAAGACCTACAAGCTCAGCGATTTCAAAGGCAAGAAAAACGTCGTACTGGCGATTTATGTCCTGGCGTTCACCGGTGGTTGAACGAAGGAACTGAAAGCGTATCAGGCTGATATCGCTAAGTTCGAAACAACCGACACTCAGGTTTTCGGCATGAGTGTTGACAGTGTTCCCGCCAACCGCGAATTCGCCAAACAGATTGGTATCAATTTTCCGCTGCTCAGCGATTTCAAACGCACCGTGGTCAAGGATTACGGTGTTTTCAACGAAGAGCAGGGCTTCGGAAATCGTGCCACCTTCCTGATTGATAAAGAAGGAATCATCCGGCACATCGACGAAGGAAACGTCGCTATCGATCCGACAAGCGTCGCCGAAGCGTGCAACGTGCTTCACCGTAAGAAAGCGGCAACGCCGTAGCGAGGAGCCGGCGAGTTAACAAGAAACGGGTAGTGTCCTGAACCCACCCGAACGCGATCGACGAACCGGCACTCTCAGCTTTTTGTCCGTCTTTGGCTGCTCGCCAAAATTCGGAGGTCCATACTTCAACTGAATAACGAGTCGTCCTTCAAGCTCAACGGTCGCCGGCTCGTACGCAAGCGAACGCTGACCCTGTGCGTCGGAGGGATGGGCCACCACAATCAAAACTGTCAAGATCAGTAAGGCCAGTGTGTGTTTCATAATCAGTGTGTGAATCAAGGAAACCGGATCGGCTGGACCACTGACATCGACTCCATTTGCGCATCAGCGGTGCGCAGCCGAACCTCGAGAGATTCGATGCTCATTTTACGAAAGACGGGCGCTAATGTTCCGAGTCTAAGTGAGTCTCCTGTGCGATGAGAGCGAACTGAGCAACGCGGTGATGCAGCGGGAGAGTTGGAACGGAGAATATGCGCCGCCGATAACACACGCTCGAACGTTTGTGAATGGCGAACCAGCAATCACCACGAATGCACATCTCAGCACGCCGTCTTCGCCGATACAGTTCAGCAACAATTTTGTAACAACGTCGCAACCCGCCGCCGCAGCCCGTTCTGTAGTCTCTCCGCGTTCGAGCAGTAAGCCCTTCTAACGCAAATACATAAAACCCGATGAAACGAGATGCTGATGTCAGCAGATCAATCTATCCCTGTAATCATTCAACGGAGCACAAATGCCGATCTCCCAAACCTGTGCTGCCTCAGGCAGCGTTTTGCCCAAAGGAACCCGCAACGTAATTAATGGCTTCATTTCCCTTTTAATCTTATTCATCTCTGCTTCGATCGCTTCCGCCGCAACTCTTGTGGTACCTGCGGGCGGAGATCTGCAAGCAGCCATCAATGCCGCCGTCCCCGGAGACACGATCGTTCTCGAAGCGGGCGCTACCTACCGCGGCCCTTTTGTACTTCCGAAAAAGACGGGCGACCTGTACGTCACGATTCAATCTTCACGCGCTGGAGAAATCAGCGGGCGAGTCACTCCGTCGCAGGGTGGACTGCTGGCGAAATTGCGTTCTAACGTCGGGGGCGATCCGATAATCCGGACGATGGCGGGCGCTCATCATTACAAACTAATCGGGCTGGATATTTCGACCGTTAGTTCCACTGACTTGGTCTACGATCTCATCCGGCTCGGCGACTCAGCGCAAACGGATCTGGCAATCGTGCCGCATCATCTGATACTCGACCGTTTATGGATCCACGGCTTTGCGACACAGCCTGTTCAGCGCGGGATCAGCTTGAATAGCGCCGACACTTCAATCATCAATTCGTACATCTCAGACATACACCTTGCCGGCTTCGACTCACAGGCGATAGGCGGCTGGAATGGACCCGGGCCGTTCCAGATCATCAACAACTACCTGGAAGCGGCGGGAGAAAACATTATGTTTGGCGGTGCGCTGCCCGCGATCCGCAACCTCGTCCCGTCGAACATTGAGATCCGGCGCAACTACTTTTTCAAGCCGCTGTCGTGGAAGGTCGGTCATCCGACGTACGCGGGGATTCACTGGTCAATCAAAAACCTTTTGGAGTTCAAGAACGCGCGCAACGTCATCGTTGACGGCAACGTGATGGAAAACTCGTGGCTCGACGCGCAGATCGGTTATGCAGTGCTGTTCACAGTTCGCAGCGAGGAGGGCCACGCACCTTGGGCAACGGTGGAGAACATCTCTTTCACGAACAACACGGTGAAGAACACGGACCAGGGATTGCAGTTACTCGGCACCGATTATCCGTACCAGTCGGGACGCGGTAACGGTCTGGTAATCCGAAACAATTTGTTCATCGGCATCGGGAATCGCTTCTTTACGTCGTCCGGTTTTTATAACGTCACGCTCGATCACAACACGCACCTCCAGAACGGAAACGTGACGGCGCTGCACGGCGAGCCGTCGATCGGGTTTGTCTACACGAACAACATCACCGTTCGTTCCGGTTACGGTTTCTTCGGCGACAACGTAGGGGAAGGAGTTCTTGCTCTCGCGACCTACACGCCCGGATACGTGTTTCAAAAGAACCTGATCGCCGGCGCGTCGCCGGCGACCTACCCGGCGAACAATTTCTATCCGTCGTCGATAAGTGGTGTGCTTGATTCAGAGTATCGAGTGGTGAATTCCTCTTATAAGGCAGCGGGCACGGATGGGAAGGATCTTGGTTGTGATATCAGTGCATTGAACGCCGCGCAATCAGGTGGTGCCGCGGGGGGTACTCCAACGCCAACCCCCGCGCCAACTCCTACGCCAACACCTACACCCACTCCAACTCCAACACCGACGCCAACACCAACTCCGGCGCCTGCACCGGCGGGCTTGATTCAATTCAGCGCGTCGAGCTACAGCGTCAGCGAAGGCGGCGGTTTGGTGACGATTACGGTGACCCGGACCGGCAACACTTCCGCAAGCTCAAGTGTTCAATACTCAACCGCCGATGCGACTGCTTCGGGGTCCGGTGACTACACCGCCGTAGCCGGAACAATGACGTTCGCAGCAGGTGAGTCGTTGAAGAGTTTCAATGTGTTTGTAAGCGACGATCTGACGAGGGAATCAACTGAAAGTTTCAACGTGAGACTGAGTAGCCCGTCGAACGCTGCGCTCGGCACGCCGGCCCTTGCGACCGTCAGCATCGTCGATAACGACAAACGAACGCGCGGCCCGCGTGGGTCAACGACCCTCGACGACGCGCCGCTGCGACTCAAACGCCGCAAGCTCGAAGTGTCGCAAAACCGTTTGTTGGACTCAGATCCCTGGCACGTTACGTCGACAGTATTCTCAGCGTTTTCAAAGTCCGACGTTTGAAAAAAATCGGCGGCGCTTCTATTGCGCCGCCGATTACAGCAGTACAAATCAACACGAATGTTTCAGCCGTTGACGAGCGTCGTTAACGACTCGGGCGGCTTACGATTCGTTCACTTGCCTTTCACATCGCGGGAGGCGATGTCGATCGTGATCATGAAGCCGTTGGTTCCTTTGTACTCGAAAGCTTTGTCGCCCTGGCGATAAGCCTCCACCTCGTTCGGCATCATGATGAAACCGTCGTTTCGGGGCACTCCGAAGTACTTAAGGTTCTTGATTACAACGGGGCCGTCGGCCATGGCAGAGCCGTCGGGATGACGCAGGATTACTTCGGCAACCTTGCCACCGCCAAGTCGTGCGTGCGCACTCCGCGGCTCGGCTTTCCATTCCATGTCGGCGTCTTTGGCGACGGTGAACGAGTTCCACTTCACCGGATACACGTGGCCGAGAATGCGGGCGATCGCGTCGCGCTGCTCTTTCGAGACTGATGGATCAAACGTCAGCACCGCCCAGTCCATCTGGCCCTTCGAAAAATCTCCGCCGAGGTCGCCGGCTACCCAGAACTTGGCTCCGTCGAGTTTCACGCCGCCTGACTGGCCTTTGTTTACCTTGAATGCGTTGTTGAATTTGCAGAAGTGCTCGCCGCCGCCTCCGGCGTGGCCATGGTGCGAAGCAGGCTTCATGTTGAAGTAACACTGGCAAAACATCGGGCAGCTACAAGCCTCGATAATCGTGGCGTTGAAGTCCCATTCGCCGTTTGCCGCCGCTGCCGGCTGGTCCTTTGAAGTCATCTGGCTCGGGGTTGTCGCTACCAGTGCAAGGAGCAGGAGCCCGGCGGCTATTACGTAATACGTTTTTAAGTTTCTCATGTCATTCCTCCATCGTTGGGGTTGAATTGATGAATGCACGGAAGTCCGTCGAAGACAGAGCCTGTGGAAGCGGGGGAAATAGTGCGTGAAGGTTTTATGCCAAGGCGACGAGTAAGTCAAGAACTTGGGGGGTGCCAACCGTTTTGCACAAGAAGTACTCAAATTCCGGGTGCGGACCCTGTGGGAAGAATATTTCTCGCGCATAGGCGCAAAGACGCAAAGAAAGCAGGTAAGAGGTTACACTTTGCGCTTTTGCGCTTTTGCGCCTTTGCGCTTTTGCGCCTTTGCGCGAGACATCTTCACCCCTTTGTGCAAAGCCGGTGCGAACCTCGTAAAAACCCCCTAACGCCCCGCCAGCTCAACAACCGCGGCGTAAACACCCTCCACCACCATCGCCATTCGTTTGTAGTCGAGCTTCTCCTCCGTGTCCTGAGCTGTGTGGTAATTACGATTGCGATAAAACGCAGTGTCGGTAATCATCACCGCGCTGTACCCGGCGTGCCAGTAGTTTAGTTGGTCAGAAAAATCGACACCCGAAACAAGCGTGGGAGCGTTGATCGAGTAGACCGGCAACGGCGTAGCGTCGCGCATCGCAGCCTTGGTCCGGCGAACCAGCGACCAGTCGGTAAGCCTACCCACCACGCCGATGAAGTTTCCGGTAGACGGATAAAACCCGCTCAACACTCCTGCCGGAAACTGCTGGCTGTTCGGCGCATCACTGAAATAACCAATCATTTCCAAACTAAACATCGCGCGCACACGCACGTTCTGCTGTCGAAGCGACTCGGCATGCACCGAGCTGCCCATACCCGTAGTGCGAAAGTACGGCGGCTCTTCCAGAGTAAAAGCCACGAGTTCCACTTGCAGAGGCGGTTGATGGCGGCCAAGCAGCCGCGCGAGCTCGATCAAGGCGGCTACACCGCTGGCGTTGTCGTCCGCGCCGGGCAATGGCCCGGCCGTGTCGTAGTGCGCCCCGACAATGATTCGCTCGGATGTTTCGGGGCCGAATCGCGCAATTACATTCCGATACGATTTACCCTCAACTCGATAACCCTGCTCGGAGACAACCGCCGGCGTTTGACTGAACTCGTTTTTAATGTACGCGGCAACTTGATCCAGATTCTCGATGTGACTTTCATCGCGAGGAGACAGTTCTACGGAGAGTTTGTGAACGTGTAACTGGAGTCGCGATGGATCGACTGTCCTCTCCGGATTTGGTGTCGCATTGGAAAAGAGTGGCTGGGTCACCCAAAACCACAAGCCAATCAGCAACAGAAGAAGGACGAGAACAATCAGCAACATGAGGCGGATGATACGACGCCGTCGCTCGGTTTGTGATTGCCATTGTGCTTCGACGGAAGATTGACTCACGGCGTCCGTTTTTTAATTTCGCCTGCGGGTTTCCGGCTTATTCATGTTCCCGTTCGCCGGTGCAGTTTTATTGACTCCGGCCCCGTTCCGGAGCCAATATTACAAACCCTCGCACTTCAACGTTAAATCCCAGAGCGCTTAACACTCCCAGATTGCCCGATGTCGGTTTCAGCGAAACCGGCTTGTGCCCATTTTTACTCTAGCTCGAAGGAGGGAAAAGCATGAGTCACGTAACACGACTTCTCTTAGGGTTTGGATCGGCGGTGTTGGCCACTCTTCTCCTTGCAGCTCCAGTCGCTGCTCAGGTGACTACCGCCGACATTATCGGCCGTGTGCTCGATCAAAACGGCGCCGCGGTCGCAAGTGCGACTATCACTGCGCGAAATACAGGTACCGGTCAGGAACGTACCGCGCAGTCTGATCAGCAGGGAAACTATACGATCTCCGAACTGCCGCCCGGTACTTACGACATCACCGCAGAGGCGCCAAACTTCAGTAAGGCTGTGGTGAAAGGCCGGGAGGTGAACGTAGGCGCCACGGTTACGCTGAACTTCGATCTGAAACCCGGACAAATAACCGAGATCGTCAACGTGACTGCCGACTCTCTCCAGATCGAGACCACCCGCTCGGATCTCGGCGGCATCGTCACTCCGGTCCAGGTCGAAAATCTGCCGCTGCTCAATCGAACATTCGCCGCGCTGTCAGTAATCATGCCCGAAGCGCGACCCGTCGGTAATTTCGATCCGACGAAGACGCGCGTAGGCAATGTTGCGTTCAACGGCGGCGATGGCCGTCAGGTTGACGTTAACGTCGACGGCGGCGACAACAAAGACAACGTCGTCGGCAGCCTGCTCCAGAATTTCTCCTACGAGTCGATTCAGGAATTCCAGGTGCTGCAACATCGTTGGACCGCCGAACAGGGCAGGGCCGTTGGCGGTGTCGTCAACGTCATCACCAAAACCGGTTCAAATGAGTTTCACGGATCGTTCTTCGCTAACTTCCGTGATGAGTCGTTAAGAGCATTCGACTTTTTCGAGAACCAAAGACTGGCTGCTAACCCAAACTTCGAAAAACCGAGTTTCAGCCGCCAGGAGGTTGGCGGGTCCGTTGGTGGACCAATCGTCAAAGACGATCTCTTTTTCTTTTTTGCTCTGGAGCGTTTTCGCGAACGACAGAATGTTCCGGTGAGTCAGGCCGCAGCGGTGCAAATACCGCTGATTCCCGGATCCGATTTTGTCTCCGAGATACCAACCCCGTACGACGACACGTTGCTGACCGCCAGAATCGATCATCACCTGAGTGATCGACAAAGCATGTTCTACCGGTTTGCTTACCAGAAGAACGCCTCGCCGAACGATCAGGTGGCGAACCCGGCAACCACGGATTTAACCGGCGGCAACACAGACGACAACAAGCTCTACAGCTTCGTCGCCAATCACACATGGACGTTGAGTCCGACGAAGCTGAACCAGTTCTCGTTCCATTTCCAGGATTTCAATAATGCGATCCTCGGA
This sequence comes from uncultured bacterium, assembly GCA_965649955.1. GTDB lineage: Bacteria > Acidobacteriota > Blastocatellia > Pyrinomonadales > Pyrinomonadaceae > PSRF01. The sequence goes on along the minus strand of CBFGMX010000005.1, from coordinate 40,384 downwards.
GTCACCACTAACCCGCAGTTGATCTTCCCCGGCGGCATCACCATCGGCGCGAACACCAACGTGCCGCAGGCGACGACCGAACGAAAGTTTCAATTTCGAAACGACTTCTCGTGGCAAGCCCGCAACCACGGAATAAAGTTTGGCGTGAACTATATCCACACCGAATTAGGCGGGTTCTTCTTCTTCGGTTCGAAGGGCTACACGATTCAGTTCTTCGACTCTCCAACAACCATCGTCAACAACAGCAACGGCAAGTATCCGCAGGGCTTCGCCACGCCCGGTGCCGTTCAGAACATCAGTTTTGCCGATGGCGAAGGAACGCACGATCAGAAAATCCACCAGTTGGCGTTCTACTTCCAGGACGATTACAAGGCGACGCGCAATCTCACCCTGAATCTCGGCCTGCGCTGGGACGCCAACATCCACAACCTTCCCGACCAGACAAACAACCGCACCATCCTGATCCTGCAACAACTCAACCATCCTCGCGCACAGGCAATCACCGGAGATCCGGAAAAGCTGAGCAGGACGACGCCGAGCTGGACCGAGTTTCAACCGCGCGTCGGATTCGCCTGGGATCCGAGAGGAACCGGCAGGACGGTAATTCGTGGAGGTTACGGCATCTTCTACGATCAACTCTTCCAGAACCTGACCCTGTTTTCACTCACGCAAACAAATCCGGTGCTGTACCAGACGATTCTTAGTCTGACGAATTCCGATGTAGGGGTGGGCCAGTTGCCCACGTTCCGTTTCGGAGTCGATCCGCTGCCGCAGCCTCCGCCGGGGTTTTCGATCGCCGATCTCGCCGTCGGTGGATTCGGGCGCATTAACGATCCCGACGCATCCGAGCCTTATGTGCAGAAGTTTTCAATCGGGTTCGAGACACAAATCAGCAACGAGATGACGCTCTCGAGTGATTACGTGCACACCCTGGGACTTCACGAACCGCGAGTGCAGGTAATCAACCCGCGCATCGAAGAGATCTGTAACGCTGCTTATCCCGGATCCAATCCCGCGTCGCCGTTGTGCGTTCGCGGTATCAACAGTCGCGTCTTTGATCGCGCGTTTGTCGACGCCGGACTGCCGGCGAATCGCATCGAGCAGATCAACATGATTGGAACCACGAACCGTTCGCTCTTTGATAGCTGGACCACCACGCTCAGATGGCGCACGCGGAAACATCTGTTTTCGGGCAGTTATGTCCTGGCGAATTCCAGATCGTGGGGCGGTCAGCCCGTGGCGTCGTACAGTGGAAACGGCATAGCTACCACGCCGGAGAACCAGTTCAAACCGGAAGAGTTTGGTCCGACGCGCCTCGACGAACGGCATCGCGTGGTCCTGAGCGGAGTATTCAACTTCCGTTGGGGCCTGCAACTTTCACCGATCCTGCAACTCGCGAGTTCGCGACCTTACTCCGCTAACACCGGCGTAGACATCGATGGCGATGGGCTTGCCACTAACGACAGGCTTTGCGCCGGCGTCGATCCGGGAGCGGTGTTTGCGGTGCGTGGAAACTCGGCGGCGATCCGGGCGCTGAATCCTCCAGGCTGCGTGCAAGCGGAAGTTAACAGTCTCCGGACCGGGCGGATAGTCGAGCCGTCGGGCACAATTCGACTCGATCAAAGCGGGCGGTTCTTCAATGTCGACCTGCGAGTCAGCAAGATGTTCCGCTTTGGCGAACGTTACGGTTTGAGCACTTACATCGACCTTTACAACCTGACCAATGAAGAGAATCTTTCCTACGCTTCACGCCTGGCTTTGAGTCCGGCTACGGCAGCGGGAAGTTTTCTGCAACCGGTTTCGTTGTATGGGCCGGGCTTTGGCCCACCAGTCGGTCGACCGCTGACTGCGCAATTGGGTTTTAGATTTACATTCTGAAGCTCAGAGGATTACGTTAGGCAAACAGGGATGAAGGCTGCCGAAACTGCGGCAGTCTTCATCCCCAGATCTCATCCAACAATTCGCCCTCATTCGTGTACACTCCTCCTTCACGTTCCCATGGACTTCCACATCCAGTCTCACATCAGAAAGGAACGGCATGACGATAAGAATCTTTGAGGCACCTGGCGAGGCTGCGGAACCAGTAGAGCAGGCGAAAGTGTCGATTGTGGCTCGAGTTCTCTTCTGTTTCTGGGCCGCGGTGGTAGCTATGTTACCGGCTGTCGGTGCCGCTTACGCCGCGTGGCTCGTAGTGAACGTCTTTAGAGGTATTACCGATGCTGAAACGGCCGGACTGGCCCACGTAATGGGTGGCCTGCATGTGTCAAACATACCGCTGATAATCGCACTCACCGTGGCAGGATTTCTGGCGTTTGGGATGGCGCTCGTACTCGCTATAAATTCGAAGCGACGGATGGCGGCAGTGGGTTTGCCGTTTTCGATCGCCATTCCGATCATGGCTGCCACGCCGGGTTTGTTTCTCTGGACCGCCGAGAGCAGAGTCGTCGATCTTCTCTCCGATAAACTCGACAACAATGTTTCGGTTCCCGTGTTTGCACAGACTATTACTTCGCTTCTCATACTCACGTTGGCTTTGGGCCTGCTAATTCAAGGATTAACCGTAGTCTTCGCGCTGGTTTCGTTATTGATACCTGTACGATCTCGTAGTGAGCCAGATTCAGCGCCACGGGCATTCGTTTGGTTAGTTTCCGGAGTGCTTCTGCTGACGTTCGCGGGACTCTTCTTCGTTCTGGCCTGAATGAATGCACGAGCGATATTGCCGCCGGCACGCTGACGCGGTAATGTTTTCTGACCAAATCCCGCATTAAGCCACGCAGCTACGCATGCTTTGCGCAAAAAGGGACTAAAGCGGGTGAAGATGTCTCGCGCAAAGGCACAAAGACGCAAAGAGTACCGTGCTTTCTTTGCGTCTTTGCGCGAGAATATTCTTCCCATAGGGTCCGCACACAAAATTTGAGTGCTTTATGTGCAAAGCCAGCCTCGCATTTAAAAGGAGCACGAAGGTGAAAACGGTCCTGTCAATAATCACACTCTTCCTTTTCGGCGGTTTGAGTCTTGGCCAGGAGATGCATCCGCACAAGCATGACGCGTCAGAGAGTATCGGCGTAGTGCATTTTGCGGTCTCGTGTAAACCGCAAGCGCAGAAGCAGTTTAATCGCGCAGTCGCCTGGCTCCATTCGTTCGAATACGAAGAAGCGGAAAAGGCGTTCAGCGAGGTTACTGTCGCCGATCCGCAGTGCGGGATGGGCCACTGGGGCGTTGCGATGAGCAACTACCATCCGCTCTGGGCGCCGCCAACTCCCGCCGAGTTGAAAAAAGGGTGGGACGCCATCGAGAAAGCAAAGGCCGCAGGCGCACGAACACCGCGTGAGCGTGAATATATCGCGGCGATGGAAGTCTTCTACAGAGACAACGACAAACTCGATCATCGCAAACGCGCTTTCGCTTACAGCGATGCGATGAAACAACTTTCGGCAACCAATCCGTCAGACCGCGAGGCGTCTGTGTTCTATGCACTGACGTTGATTGCTACCGGAATGATGTCGCAAGACAAAACCTACACGCGTGAGAAACAGGCGGCGGAAATATTGAATCGTGTTTTGGCGCGCGAGCCGCGGCACCCGGGAGTCGCACACTATCTCATTCACAGTTACGACTACCCTGCCCTGGCCGAACTGGCCCTGCCGGCTGCGCGCAGTTACGCGAAGATCGCGCCCGCGTCCGCACATGCGCAGCACATGCCTTCGCATATCTTTACCCGCATGGGGCTGTGGGCGGAAGCGATCACGTCGAATCTCGACGCTCACCGGGCCGCGAAAGCATTTGCTGTTCGAAATCACATGTCGGGTGCGTGGGATGAACAGCTCCACGCGATGGACTATCTCGCCTATGCATATCTCCAGCGCGCGCAGGACAAACACGCCGCGGGCGTCCTCGATGAGCTGAACAAGATTCAGAAGGCGGAGCCGCCCACGTTCAAAGTAGCGTACGCGTACACTGCCATTCCCGCTCGTTACACGCTTGAACGACACCAGTGGAAAGAAGCGGCCAATCTCGCTCTGCCCGATGGGCAGTTGAGAGACTACCTGTTGCAGCGTTTCCCCTGGGCCAAAGCGCACATTCACTACGCGCGGGCGATCGGTGCGGCGCGTAGTGGCGACGCTGCCTCCGCGCGGCGTGAGATCGACGAGCTGTCGAATATCAAACGTGCGCTTACGGAAGTTAAGGGTGACTATGATTGGGCCAAGCAGGTTGAGATCCAGCGTCAGGTTGCGTCAGCGTGGTTGGAATTTGCCGAAGGCAAACACGAGGAGTCGGTGCGATTGCTTCGTGCTGCGGCGGATTTGGATGACGCGACTGACAAACATCCGGTGACTCCGGGCGCGGTCCTTCCGGCGCGAGAACAACTCGGCGAGTTGTTGTTGGAACTGAAGCAGCCGGCAGCGGCGTTGCAGGAGTTTGAGGTCTCGTTTCGCAGCACGCCCAATCGCTTTAACGGCGTCTACGGCGCCGCTCGCGCTGCGACTCTTGCCGGAAACGACAAGTCCGCGCGCGTTTACTATGCGAAACTACTCTCGCTCGCACGAGACGCCGACACCCCGCGGCCTGAAATCGACGAGGCGAAACAGTTCATCGCGAAAAGCAAGTGACTCAGCTCGTGTTTTATGAAAAGAGGGAACACGAATTCTTGAATTAAGACCGCGACAGCCTACGCCGCCGACCGCGTGGCCATCCGCAGGCGTTCGGCGATCGCCGGTTTCGACTGTAAACCGATCAAGCGATCGACGAGTTGGCCGTCTCGGAAGATAAGCAGCGTGGGAATGCTCGCGATTTGATAACGTGAAGCCGTTAACGGGTTCTCGTCGACATTCAGTTTGCCGATCTTATAGCGCCCCTCCGACTCAGTGGCGAGCTGGTCGATAGCCGGAGCGATCATCCGGCACGGCCCGCACCACGGCGCCCATGCATCAACCAGCACCGGCCGGCCTTTTTCCTGCATCACCTCGCGTTCAAAACTCTGATCGGTGAAAACCGCGGGCTTCGAATCCGCCACGCCGGCCGCGCCAGTTTGCAACTTTTCTCCGCACCGGCCGCACTGCGCTTCACTCCCCGCCAGCTTGCTTTCATCGACCCGGTTTTTCGCACCACAGTTTTTGCAAACAACTACCTGCATGACGAAGCCTCTTTCTGAAGTTATTCGACTCAGTTTGCCTAAACTTTGACTGCCGTTCAATCGCGGAAATTTTGCGATTCAGTGTCTTTACTACGGGAGCGCGCGTGGCCGCCGCTCGTTTGCAGAAGAACATCGATTCCTTTGCAGTTAGGAAACAGCTTTGTGAAATGCGACTGCCAGCATGCTGCGTTTCAGAGCAGATCAGCAACATTGACGAACAAGGGAAGGAGATCAGACATGTCAACAAGATATGACGATCGGGATCGAGACAGGGATAGGGATCGAGACCGCGAGCGTGGCCAGCGGAACTACGGGCGTCGCTCAGGTCAGGAATACGATCGCTCGTACGGGCAATCGAGTCAAAGCGGGTGGAGCGGTGCCTCGGATGACGAAAGTCAGCGTTATGCAGGCGAAGCCAGGTGGCGGGGTCAATACGGCACCGGCAGAAACCTTTACCGAGGTGGCGGCGATTACCAATCTCGCGACTGGGGCAGCGAAGGCTCCGAAGAAGATTACGGCAGCGAGCAAAACCGCTCATACGGCAGCTCCGGCCGCGGTTACGGCGCCGGTGGCTACGGAGGCACCAGCTACGGCGACGAGTATGGCAGCAGCTACGGCGGCGGCTACGAACGAGGCGAGGGACGTTATCGCGACACACAAGGTGGTTACTCGCAACGCTCCAGCTATCCGAGCGGATACCGCTCCGGTGAAAGATACGGTGAACGCGGGCGTAGCTATGGCGACTATGGCCGCGGTGGATCGGAAGCACGGGGTGGCTATGGCGACTATGGCCGCGGTGGATCGGAAGCACGGGGTGGCTACCGCGACTATGGCCGCGGTGGATACGAGGGACGTAGTTACGGCGACTATGGTCGTGGTTATGAAGGCCGTGGCGGTTATGGCGAAGGTGAAGAGCGCGGTTGGTGGGACCGGTTCTCAGACACCGTCGCGTCATGGTTCGGCGATGAGGAAGCCGAACGAAGACGCAACATGGACCGTCCATATCGCGGCCGAGGTCCGAAAGGCTATCGCCGTTCCGACGAACGAATTAAGGAAGACGTCAACGATCGACTCAGCGAAGGCTATCTCGATGCGACTGAAATCGACGTAAGCGTCTCAGGCGGTGAAGTCGTTCTCTCCGGAACAGTGGACAGTCGCATGGACAAACGCCGGGCGGAAGACATTGCCGAGCACGTATCGGGAGTGATGAACGTTGAAAACCGGCTTCGCGTGAAGGACCGCTCGCAGTTCGGCAGCGCTTACGGCACCGAAGGCACCAGCATGGGAACCAGCGCGATGGGCACTGGCGCCACCGGCACGGGAACCACGGGTACCACCGGCACGACCGGCACGACGGGAACGACGGGCACCACCGGTACCAGTGCTACCGGCACCAGCTCGTCTTCAACCGGAACATCAAGCAGCGCACGCGGAAAATCGGCGAGTAGCTAATCTTTCCACTTGGAATGCACTTGTTTGGTGACGCCCCACCGCATCTGATTGCGATGGGGCGTCTTTCTTCCAACGGAAGCGATCGGCCATCGCCGATCGTATTTCAATCCGTGATGCCGTGGGAGATAGAACGCCAGCCGTTTCCAATACGCGCGGACTACTTGATCTTCTTCACTCGTACCGCCTCGCGTCCTTCAACCTTGCGCACCATGTAGAGCTGACCCGTTTCGTCTTTTACAAAACTGAAGGTCATGTAAGGCTGGTCAAGCATGAAAAAGTCCGTTTGACTTTCCGGCAGCATCTCAGTCTTGTCAGGATCCGTTCCCTGTTGAATCGTTAACTTGTGGCCTTCGCGCGCAATCGTGAGTACCGGCGACTGCTCCGACTTGTACTGCCCCACGTACGTATCAAGAACCTTAGGATCCACGCGCGCAAGGTGACGCACCGGCAACAGGCCCGGTATGAAAAGGTTGCCGACGCCGCGAGCTATCGAGAAGGCATTCGCGTTGTCGCCGTTGGTCAGGACAATCACAGTAACTCTGTCATCGACGAAGCGCGCATACTGCGCTCGAAAACCCGGGAGCGAGCCACCGTGATTCACCAGCTTGTGACCCCGCACGTCGTCCATTTGCCAGCCAAAGCCATACGCCTCAGTCTTGCCGCTGTTGAGTTTTACGGGAGTCCACATCTGATCGAGAACTGCCTTCTTTAAAACCTTCTCGGTGGCGAGCGCCGCTTCCCACTTCGCTAGATCGACGACTGTCGAGAGAAAAGCTCCGCTCGGGCGCAGAGCAAAATAGATCGCGGCATTCTGAAACTTGCCGTCACGCCAGGCATAACCGTTAGCACGATTGGGTACGAGGTCGCGCATGTCGGTGGTGCGAGTCGAGTTCATTCCGAGCGGCTTGAACAATCGTTCACCCAGATATTCGCCCCACGGTTTTCCCGACACCTTGCGGATGATTTCGGCGAGTGAGAAATAGCCGACGTTGCAGTACTCGTACTTCTCTCCGGGAGCGAAACGCAGCGGCAACGAGTAAGCAGTCTTGATCACGTCGGCATCGGCCTGGATCTTCAGCGGATCGAAACCCGGCGCCTCGCGCACGAGACCCGACGTATGAGTCAGTAGGTGCCTGATCTTAATCGGGTTCCAGGTTTCAGGAGTGCCCTCGAGATACTTGCCGATGTTGTCGTCAAGACTGAGTTTGCCATCCTGGACCAGCAACATGATGCCCGTGGCAATGAACTGCTTGCTTACGGAGCCGATCTTGTAAACCGTTTCGGGTGTGGCAGGAACGTTGAGCTCGATGTTGGCGAGGCCGTAACCCTGTAGCTTCACAATCTTCTGGTCCTTGATGACGACCAGCGAAAGTCCAGGGAGGTGCTGCCGCTGCATTTCTGCTTTGACGTAATCGTCGACTTTGTCAGCCCGAACGGCGACCGATGCTGTAAGCAGAAATACGAGCGCGAGAAAGTGCTGGCGTTTCAGGTGCATGGTTTCAGCCTCGACGGACCGTGGTGTTCATTTAGCTATCGGCGGCGGATAATACTATTGTTCGTAGTTGCGGAGTCAATACTTGGTCGTCTTAAACCGTTCGTTAACATTGCATCCATGATGTTCGCATTAACCATTTCGTTTTCGTATACGCACTTACGAAATCGTTGATGTTTTGGTCCTTCGCAAACCTTTCGCAATTAACCTGTCACTGGTTCCTCACGAAATAAAAGCAAATGTAACGACTGGACCAGTGAGCGTTAGTCTTGCGTTGCGGCATGGCCATTGCACTCGTAAACCAGCGAAGGAGAAACTGTTATGAAACTAAATTTGCTAAAGAAAAGAGTGATCGGAGTTGCACTGGGTTTATCTCTCCTTATTGGAATTGGAATCTCGTCATCTAACTCAGTCGCTCAAGCGCAGTGGCAGAACCGCGACTGGCAGCGCGAACAGCTACGGCGGCAGCGCGAGTGGGAGCGCGAACAGCGCCGGCGCCAGCGTCAGCGTCAGAACGATCGATACAACGATCGGTACAACGATCGATACAACGACCGCTGGGGCTATGGCGGTTCGTTTCAGCTTCGTCAGACTGCTTTGAACGCAGGCTACAACGAAGGCATCAAGGAAGGTCGTAAGGACCGTCAGAGAGGCGACCGGTACGAGTACCGCGATGAGGAAGACTTTCGCAACGCCAACACTGATTACAGTTCGCGGTTAGGTAGTCGGGAACTTTATGCCCAGTACTTCCGTCAGGGTTTTGTTAACGGCTACACGGATGGTTACAGAGGTTACTAACAAGACTCTGTAGCAAAAACATGTAAGGGCGGGATCGCGATGGTCCCGCCCTTTTCGTTGTAATTCTTAAGTCAACGCGCCTTGATGTCCCATGCCCAGAGCGTTCCCAGATCGCGAATGTAGAGCGTGCCGTTCGCTATTACCGGATACGTAAACGCCTGTTCCGGGAACTGGCCCACCTGCTTCTTCTGCGGCTGCAACGGTGGAGTAAATCGTCCCTTCTCACGGTAACCTTCCGGCGTAGCTTCAACTAGCGCGACGTCGCCGTTTGTCCCGTGAAGATAGAGATGCCCGTCGGCAGCAGCGATCGAACCCCAACCCAGACTCTCCGCCGTCCACTTTACTTTCCCGGTTGTAAACTCAGCGGCTACCAGTTTCTGACCGACTTCCGTTCCGTAAATGTGATCGCCAACTACCACCGCGCCACCGATACCATTCGGCAAACCACGTACGAAATAGACCTGTTCCGCAACGACACCACTGCCTTCCGCTTTCAAACGCACCATCCCGCCACCGACTCCGAGCGCGCCGCCATACACAAACTCACCACGCGCCACCGGCGTGAAATATTGCGCCGGTCCCTTTGCCGCTTCCGAGTAGCGCCAGAGAAACTGTCCGGTCTTCGCGTCAACTCCGACGATCCCCTTGCTCAACAACTGCACGTACTGTTTCCGCCCGGCAGCCTGGACCACTATCGCCGACGCGTACCCCGCCGGGTCACCGCCAGGAATCGCCGACTTCCAAATAACGGCGCCTGTCTTCTTATTAATTGCAACCATCGTTGCCTGCGCGCCACCGGGAGTTACGACGACGGCGTCGCCGTCAACGAGCGGCGATTCCGCGTAAGCCCATTCGCCGGGTTGACCACCAAACTCTTTGCGAATGCTCTTGAGCCAGCGAATTTTTCCGGACTTTGCTTCGAGGCAGGCGAGATCTCCGTCAGAACCGAGAGCGTAGAGAAAATCGCCGTCGACTGTCGGAGTGGATCGCGCTTTCGGGTAAGGCGGGTTCTGGTTCGGATTACCGACGTTGCCGACGCGTGTGGTCCAGATCACTTTCCCGTCTTTGGTTGAAAGCGCCTGGACAAACTCGTTTTCCATGCCGCGGTTGGACATGACGTAAATTCGCGTCCCAACGACGACGGGTGTCGAATAGCCGTCGCCGATGTCGTTAACTTGCCAGAGGAGTTTTGGTCCGCCGGCCGGCCATTGTTTGAGAAGCCCAGTCTCTTTCGACGTGCCGTCGCGTTCCGGGCCACGCCACTGCGGCCAGTCGGAATCCGCGGTCTCGATCAGCGGCGTGGTCGTAACAGCCACCGCTGAGAAGCACAGACAAAGTGCGGCAATAGTGGTTAGTAACAGCTTCACGTTCTTCTCCTTCTGACTAATTGGGACTGCCGATGGCGAATTGCAGGGCGTTGGAAAGTACGGAAGCGTGTGCTGAAATGTTCCCGTTCAGCCGGCGTAGGTGTAAATTGTCGTATCACTCATTAAACGAATATCAGCTCGACGAATGAAGCTGGAGCGACGGGACAGTGCAACTCGACTTCTTTGAGGGCGCGCAGCGGACAAACAAATCGACCTCCGTGACGCCGGAAGGACTGCGTTATCAGCCTGCTCTTATCAGTCGACCGGACGAGGCTGCCATCCTCGAACGGATTCGAGAACTGCCGTTTCGCGAGTTTGAGTTTCACGGGTATTTAGGGAAGAGGCGGGTCGTTTCATTCGGGTGGAAATACGATTTCTCTTCGCAGCGGCTTCAGAAGGCTGAGGCAATTCCCGATTACTTACTTTCGTTGCGCGACCTTGCGGCGCTGTTTGCGAATCTCGAACCCGAGGCGTTTCAGCAGGTGCTTGTGTTGGAGTATGCGGACGGCGCGGGCATCGGGTGGCATCGCGACAAGGCGGTATTCGGAGAGGTGGTGGGCATCTCGCTGCTTGCGCCCTGTACGTTGCGCTTCAGACGTAAAGTTGGCGGGAGTTGGCAACGAGCAAATCTGCGAGCTGAACCGCGTTCCGCGTATCACCTGAGTGGGCCGGCGCGATCGCAGTGGGAACACAGCATCGCACGCGTCGACGAGCTTCGTTACTCAATCACTTTCCGCAGTATGGCTGCGCCTGCCAAATAAGCGGCCAAAGAATCTTGCGATGATGGCCCAAAGGGCGCGAAAGCCAAGCGATGTAGCATTGACGGCCTTAGTTTCGGGCGGCGGGGTTTTATTAGAGGACGGTATCGAACTCTCATTCGCGCTATCCGTGGTCGCCGGTGGTTCATCAGCAACTTCCAACCGGCTCTTCACGCACGTCGCAAACTGTCGAAACATCTGGCGCGAGACCTCTTCGATCATTCCCCGGCCGAACTGCACGATACGTCCAACGAGGTTGATGTCGGCGTCGACTGACACGGCTGAGCCGCCGTTATCGAGAGCGGTGACCGTGCTGACCATCGTGACCTTCGTCGATCCGGAACCACCGACTTCCCGCGCCTCCCCAACCATGCGCACCGAGTGCGTCTCCTCGTTCAATTCCGCGAAACTGCCCTTGCCTTTGTAAGACATCGACAGTGGGCCAACTTTCACTTTGATCTGACCGGCAAACGTTCCGTCGTCGTGCGACTCCAGCAACTCCGCACCCGGCAGACACTGAACAACACTTGCCGGATCGATCAAATACTTCCAAACACGCTCAACCGGTGCTTGCACTTCAAACTGTTCCGCAATCTTGAATGCCATCACGACCCTCCACTGGATAAACACAACGTAAAAGGATTATGGTCCAATATTGACGTTTTCAACTAGTGCCTCGTATCATCGTTCCCTTCCCGTTTGAACGCCCGAAAATCCGATTCCGATGTAGGAAGGTGAACACCCATGATACCTCGGAGCTTTGAATACTTCTCTCCCCGCACGCTGGAGGAAGCCATCGGACTGCTGCACAAGCTCGGTCCGGACGCAAAATTACTCTCCGGCGGCCAAAGTCTGATCCCGATGATGAAGTTGCGCATCGTGTCCCCGCAACACATCGTGGACATCAATCGCATCCCCGATCTCGATTACATAAACGAAAGCGACGGCCATCTGAGAATCGGCGCGCTCGCACGCGAGCACCAGCTCGAAACGTCCGACGTGATCAGCAAAAAACTGCCGATACTCGCCGACACAGCGAAATTCATTGCCGATCCTTTGGTGCGTAGTCAGGCGACCGTTTGCGGAAACCTTGCTCACGGCGATCCGGCAAACGATCATCCCGCAACGATGCTCGCGCTCGGAGCCAGGGTCGTCGCCACCGGCCCCAACGGCCAACGCGAGATCGAAGTTAAAGACTTCTTCCCCGGTTTGTTTACGACGGCGCTCGAACCGGAAGAGATCCTCACCGAGATCCGCATCCCGATGCCCCCGCCAAACAGCGGCGGAGCCTATTTGAAACTCGAACGAAAAGTGGGCGACTTCGCGACCGCCGGTGTTGCCGCGCAGATCGCACTCGACGATAACGGCAACTGCAAACAAGCAGGCATCGGCCTGACGAACGTAGGAATGACTCCGATCAAAGCTACCAAAACCGAGACGTTTCTGACGGGCAAGACGTTGGACCAGGCGACGATCAATGAAGCTGCCGAAATTGCCGCCTCCGAGTCTCAACCAATGGACGACGTCCGTGGCTCAGCCGATTACAAACGCGACCTCGTTCGCGTTCTTACCGCCCGCGCGCTGACTCGAGCGCTCGAACGCGCGAAAGGAGGCGCTTAAGCGATGGCTAAGGTCCCAATCAAAGTAAACGTCAACGGAGTCGAACATGCCGCTGAAGTCGAACCACGCATGCTGCTGGTCCATTTCCTGCGCGAGACGTTGCGTCTCACGGGAACGCACATCGGCTGCGATACGAGTCACTGCGGCGCGTGCACTGTCGTGATGGACGGGCGCGCGATTAAGTCGTGCACCGCATTCGCCGTGCAGGCTGACGGACGAAACATCATGACCGTCGAAGGTCTCGAACAAGACGGCAAACTGCACCCGCTCCAGGACGGTTTCTTCCAGGAACACGGTCTGCAATGCGGCTACTGCACGCCCGGAATGCTGATGACGGGTTACGCCTTCCTCGGCGAAAATAAGAACCCAACCGACGACGAGATTCGTCACGCGATTTCCGGCAACCTGTGTCGCTGCACCGGTTACGTCAATATCGTCAAGGCCTACCAACACGCCGCGCAGAAGATGCGCGAAGGAGGTGCATAGTAATGGCGCCAAAAACATCTCCCGAAATCGGTGGCATGGGCCACTCCGTCAAACGACGTGAAGATCCGCGTTTCCTTCGTGGCCAGGGCAACTACGTCGACGACGTCGTACTGCCCGACATGCTTTACCTCGACATCGTGCGCAGCCCGTATGCCCACGCGAAGATCATTAGCATCGACACATCGAAAGCGTTGGAAATACCGGGCGTGCTGGCAGTGATCACCGGCAAGGATCTCGAAAAGTACAACCTGCATTGGATGCCGACGTTGATGTCGGACACGCAGATGGTCCTGCCCGTCGATAAGGTGATGTACCAGGCGCAGGAAGTCGCGGCCGTCCTGGCAACCGATCGCTACATCGCGGCGGACGGCGTCGATGCAGTTGAGATTGACTACGATCCGCTGCCGGTCGTCGTGGATCCAAAGAAAGCGCTGGAACCCGACGCGCCTGTGCTGCGAACAGACAAGCCCGACAAGAAAGACAATCACATCTGGCACTGGGAGTGGGGCAATCGCGAAGAGACTGACAAGCTGTTCAGCGAAGCCGAGGTCACCGTCAAGGAAGACATTTACATTCCGCGTATTCATGTTTCGTCAATCGAGACCTGCGGCTGCGTGGCCCATTTCGACAAGGTCAGAGGAAAACTTACTGTCTGGATGACGACGCAGGCGCCGCACGCGATCCGCACGGTGTTCGCGCTGGTCGCGGGACACGTTGGACTTTCGGAAGAGAAGATCCAGATCATCGCGCCGGACATTGGCGGTGGTTTTGGCGGCAAGGTGCCGGTATATCCGGGCTACGTGATCGCCGTTGCGGCTTCTGTGTTAACCGGCAAACCAGTGAAGTGGATCGAAGATCGCATGGAGAACATCCAGGCGGACTCCTTCGCGCGCGATTATCACATCACCGCCGAACTCGCCGGCAAGAAAGACGGCAAACTGACCGCATTGCGCATCAAGACCATCGCGGATCACGGTTACACCGACGCTGCTGCAAACCCGTCGAAGTTTCCCGCGGGACTGTTCCACGTCTGCACCGGCTCGTACGATCTGAAAGCGGCGCACGTGGAAGTCGATGGCGTCTACACAAACAAGCCGCCGGGCGGCATCGCTTATCGCTGTTCGTTTCGCGTCACGGAAGCGGTGCACACAATCGAGCGCATGGCTGACGTGATGGCCCACCAGCTCGGCATGGACGCCGCCGAGTTTCGCCTGAAGAACTTCATTCAACCCGAGCAGTTCCCGTATAAGTCGGCACTCGGTTGGGAGTACGACAGCGGTAACTACGCAGCTGCGCTGAACCTGGCGATGGAAAGAGTTGGTTACGCGGATCTGCGCAAGGAACAAGCTGAGAAACGCGCGCGCGGAGAGTTGATGGGCATCGGCATCAGCAGCTTCACCGAGATCGTCGGCGCTGGTCCATCGAAGCATTTCGACATTCTTGGTCTGAAGATGTTCGACAGCGCCGAGATTCGCGTCCACCCGACCGGCAAAGTGCTCGCGCGCTTCGGTACGAAATCACAGGGGCAGGGACACGAAACCACGTACGCTCAGATAGTGGCGGAAGAACTCGGGTTTCCCGTTGATAGTGTCCTGGTCGAAGAGGGCGATACTGACACGGCGCCTTACGGACTCGGCACATATGCGAGTCGCAGCACTCCGGTCGCCGGCGCGGCGTGCGCCATGGCTTGCCGCAAGATCAAAGACAAAGCCAGGAAGATCGCTGCTTATCTGCTGGAGGCACACGAAGACGATCTCGACTGGGAGCCCGGCAAGTTCTTCGTCAAAGGCTCACCCGATCGCGCCAAGACGATCCAGGAGATCTCGCTGGCGGCGTACACGAACCATCCGCCCGGAATGGAAGCCGGACTCGAAGCTGTCAATTACTACGATCCGCCAAACCTCACGTACCCGTTCGGCAGTTACATCTGCGTTGTCGACATTGACAAGGGAACGGGTGAGGTCAAAGTGCGGCGATTTGTTGCGATTGACGATTGCGGCAACATCATCAATCCGATGATCGTCGAGGGCCAGATCCATGGTGGCCTGACGATGGGACTTGGACCAGCGCTCTACGAAGAGATCCAGTACGACGAGAGCGGTAACATTCTGCAGGGAAGTTTTATGAACTATCTGCTGCCGACTGCAGTGGAGACGCCAAAGTGGGAGACCGGCAACACGGTCACTCCGTCACCGCATCACCCACTCGGCGCGAAAGGCGTCGGCGAGTCCGCAACGGTTGGTGCGCCGGCGGCGATCGTCAATGCGGTGGTCGATGCAATGTGGCATCTCGGCGTCCGGCATATCGACATCCCTATCACGTCGGCAAAAGTGTGGAAGCTTTTGCGCGACGCGGGTGTGAAAGAGTGATTCGCCGTGAGTGATGTGTGGGACGAGTCGTTGGAGTTGAAGGCGCGCGAGGAGCCGTTTGTTCTCGCGACGGTCGTCGCTTACAAGCGTCCGCAATCGGCGAAGCCAGGCTCGCGGGCGATTATCAAGTCTGACGGATCGATGGTTGGATGGGTCGGCGGCGGGTGCGTGCAGCCGATCGTGCTGCGTGAAGCGCAGCTTGCATTGAGGAGTGGTCAACCGAAGCTGATCACCATCAGTCCCGATTCGGGCCACGATGACGACTGGGAGGGCGTCGAGTCGTACCGGATGACGTGCGAAGGTGGTGGTTCGCTGGAGATTTACCTGGAGCCTTTCTTGCCAAAACCGGAACTTTTGATTGTGGGTGATTCGCCCGTGGCCCAAACCGTCGCGCAACTCGGCGAGATGCTGGACTTTCAAGTTACCACTGATGCGAGCCGAATAAGTGAACGGACGTATGTGGTGGTGGCGACGATGGGCAATCGTGACGAAGAAGGACTGTTGTCGGTGCTCGGATCGAAACCCAGGTACTTTGGGTTGGTGGCAAGCAATAAGAAGTCGAAGGCCCTTTTTGAGTACGCGCGTGAAAAAGGGTACACCGACGAACAGATTGGTCGAGTTAAATGTCCGGCCGGACTCGAGCTTGGTGCTGAAACGATGGAGGAGATCGCGTTGAGCGTTATCGCCGAGATCATCCAATTACGACGCACCAGCACCGAACAACCAGTGACATCCCGACAACTCCCGCTTGCGGCAGAAGCTATCGATCCGATCTGCGGCATGACCGTAGCCACGGCAAACGCGAAATACACGTCGGAGTTTGAAGGCCGCACCATCTACTTCTGCTGCCTGCGCTGCAAGGAAACGTTCGATCAATCATGAGGAAGTTCATCTCCGGATTGATTCTCGGCGCCGGTGCTTCCCAACGGTTCGGCGAACCGAAACAACTTCTGCCTTTCGGTGGTACAACCCTACTCGGCTGGGTCGTCGCGCAGGCCCAACAGGCCATTGGTCTCGACGAAACTGTCGTGGTTCTTGGCGGTTCGGCGGATGAGATCCAGGCGCGTGTTGATTTCGGCGACGCGAAAGTGATCGAGAATCGTGTCTTTACTGAGGGCTGTGCTTCTTCCTATCGCGCCGGCCTTGCCGCCGTCGACTCCCATGCGGAGGCAATCATGATCATTCTCGGCGACCAGCCGGGAATCACGCCGGAGATCATTAACGATCTCGCGGACGAATGGCGACATTCGGAAACACCAATCGCCGTCTCTTGTTACGAAGGCCGCAAAGGTCACCCGATGATCTTCGCGCGGTCGCTGTTTGAGCGGCTTGAAGTCCTTCACGGAGACAAAGCCGCCTGGAAACTGGTCGACGCGAATGCGAGTTCCGTGCTTGAAGTCCATTTCGCGCTTCCCTTCCCGGAAGACATCAACACCCGCGAGGACTTCGAACGAATCGCCGCTTCACAAAGGACGGTCAGTTGAGAGAAGAAGTTCAACAGATCAAACGACTGCTGGAAGAGCAGGTCTACGTCACTGACGCCGCGATCGCGACCGCGCTTTACTTATCGATGGCGCTCGGAAAACCGCTGCTCGTCGAAGGCCCAGCGGGAGTTGGCAAAACCGAGATCGCGAAAGTGCTCGCGAAGGCACTCAACACAAAACTGATCCGCCTGCAATGCTACGAAGGACTCGACGCGACGACTGCTCTGTATGAATGGAACTACCCGCGCCAGTTGCTGCACATCAAGATCGAAGAATCGTCGCCGCTGGCCAGATCGACAGAGGCCGAGAAGGAAGCGACGATTTTCAGCGAGGCTTTTCTGCTGAAACGCCCGTTGTTGCAGGCGATCACCGAACACGAGCGCGCGCCTGTGTTGCTGATCGACGAGATCGACCGCAGTGATGAAGAGTTTGAAGCATTTCTGCTTGAAGTGCTTTCGGATTTTCAAGTGACGATCCCCGAGATCGGCACCATCACCGCAACGCACCGTCCGCACGTTGTGTTGACGTCAAATCGTTCGCGCGATCTCTCTGACGCGTTGCGACGCCGCTGCCTGTACCACTGGATCGACTATCCCTCGCTTGAAAAAGAGCTCGCGATCGTGCAGGCGCGCGTTCCCGCGATCAGCGAAACGTTGTCAAAGCAGGTGACGGAGATCATTCAGAAGTCGCGAACGATGAGCTTGTCGAAAGTACCGGGTGTGGCGGAAACGCTCGACTGGGCGACGGCGCTTGTCGCGTTGAATGCGACGCAAGTGGATCGCGAAGTTCTGAACGAGACGATCGGCTGTTTCCTGAAAGACGAAGCTGACATCGCCGCGTTCAACGCTCACTTTGATTTAAACCGCGGATGACACCGATTGTTTTACTTGGTCGGGACCTAAGAGAGCACGGCGTTGCCGTGACACCGTCGGAAGTTGTAGCGGCCGTCGCAGCCTTTCAAGTGATTGATCAAGCCGATCGCGAGGAAGTGTTTTTGAGTCTGCGCAGCGTCTTCACCTCACGCGTCGAAGATTTTCCAATCTTCGAAAAACTCTTCGCAAAACACTGGGATTCGCGGCCTGAGAAGCACGTCGAACGCGAAGGTCTCTCGAAGACCACTTTGCAGGTCCGGCCCGGAGCGCAGCGGCGCGGCCTCGCATACTTTCTAGAAAACTGGACCACCACGCGTGGCGAAGACAGCGCACCCGTGAAAGTACCGGGCGCGAGTGAAACCGAATCGGCCGCCGAGAAAGACTTCAGCTCGTTTGGCAAAGACGATCTCGACGACGTTGCACGGCTTACACGCCGCATCGTTAAGCGACTGGCACAGAACCCGAGCCGCCGCTGGCGTCCGGTCCGGCGCGGATCGCGGATCAACTTGCGTCGTTCGCTGCGCCAGTCTTTGAAAACCGGCGGCGAGCTGATCGAACTTTCCTTTAAAAAGCGAAAACCCAAACGCACGAAGCTCGTCGTGATCTGCGATGTTTCCGGGTCGATGGATATCTACAGCCGGCTGTTGTTGCAATTCATTTACGGCCTGCAAAACAGTTTCGCGAAAGTCGAATCATTTGTGTTCGCGACCTCGTTTACGCGCATCACGGGCCATCTACGAAACAAAACGTACGAACACGCGCTCGCGCAACTATCGGAGAAAGTTCGCGGCTGGTCGGGAGGCACACGCATCGGCGATAGTCTGACGGCATTCAACGCGGAGTGGCTTCGACGCATCGACAAGCGTACCGTAGTGATCATTCTGAGCGACGGTTGGGACACCGGCGAGCCGCAGCAACTTGCGCACACGCTTTCGCAGTTGCAGAAACGCGCGGGACGGGTGATCTGGTTGAATCCACTGCTGGGCAGTTCGACGTACGAACCGCTAACGCGCGGCATGCAGGCGGCGCTGCCTTTCATCGACGTGTTTGCGCCCGCGCACGATCTCGCGAGTCTCCGCGCACTCGAACCGCACCTGGTTTTGTAGGACATCGGTGTTCGAAAAAGGGTGTTGAAAACAGGCAAGGCTAACGATGGACGAACTGTTCACCGACCTCGAAAAACTCGCGAAGGTCGAGAAGCGTGTGGCAATGGCCACGCTGGTCGGCACGCGCGGTACAAGCCCGAAGCGCGAGGGCGCGAAGATGTGGGTCGGTGAGGAAGGTCGCATCCTCGGTTCGGTAACGATCGGAGGTTGCGTCGATTCACGCGTGATCGCTGACGCCGAGAAAGCGCTTGCCACTTCACAGCCGCGCCTGTTGCAAGTTGATCTTGGCGATGAAGATGCGTGGGAGATGGGTCTATCGTGCGCCGGCAGTCTTGATGTACTGATCGAACCATTCGACCTCGACAGTGCAAACAATAATCTCCTCGAACTGTATCGCGCTGTCCGCTCCGCAATCGAACAAGGCCAGTGCGCGGCGGTCGTTACGATGTTGGGAAACACTGACTTCCGGTTGCTGCTGCGTGAAGATGGCGAAAGCTCCGGCTCACTGGGCTCTATGGATCTGGACGACGAAGCGCGACGAGTCGCACTTGATTTGATGCGGAAGCGAAGGTCGGCAACCGTCTCACTCGGTGATCGTTCCGCCGGAACAAGTAAGGAAGGGGGCAACGCCACCGCTCTCGAACCAGTTGAAGTTTTCATCGAAGTGCATGGTCCACCACAGACGCTGATCGTCTTCGGCGCAGGTCACGTCAGCATGCCGCTGGTCAGCCTGGCCCATGATCTGGGCCTCAAAACCATCGTCGTCGACGGACGGCCGCGCTTCGCCACACGCGAGCGCTTCCCCGAGGTCGACGAACTACTGATCGGCATCCCTTCGGAGATCGCGCAAACGCTCTCGTACAATTCCTCGACGTTTGTCGTGCTCACGGCTCACGATTACAAATACGATCTTCCGGTGCTGAAGGTCGTCTTGCCCGCTGGAGCCGCTTACATCGGACTCCTCGGCAGCAAGCGACGAGGCAAAGCCATCAAGGAGTTTCTAAAGGAAAGTGGAATGGACGAAGCGCTGCTCGATCGTTTGCACGTCCCGACCGGCCTCGACATCGGCGCCGATAGTGCGGCGGAGATCGCATTGAGCATCCTGGCGGAAGCCGTCGCGATCAGGAGCGGCCGGCGCGGAGCGTCGTTGAGAGAAAGAGAATAGCGAAACGATGGCCGCGCTCTACAGCGAAAAACTCCTGGACCACTTTCGCCATCCCCGTAACTACGGCGCACTCACAACACCCGACGTTAGTTACGAGAGTTTCAATCCACTGTGCGGCGATCGAATCCGGATTGAACTGAAAATCGAGAACGATTCGGTGAAAGAAGTCAGATTCAGGGGAGACGGCTGCGCGATCAGTATCGCGGCGGCGTCTCTCCTCACCGAATTGATACTAGCCAGCGATCTCGACGCCGTACGAACAATCTCGGGCGATCAACTGATCGCAGCGCTCGAGAGCGACATCAAGCCAACGCGAATTCAATGCGCCGTGTTGCCTCTGGAAGCGCTGCGCGCGGGATTGAAGAGTTAATTCTGGTTGGGCGGATCGTCTTTAGGTTCTTCCGGGTAACGATCGCGCGCCTCCTTCACCTTTCGAACGAGGAAGCTCACGATCGAGTAACCCGCAATGGAGGCCACGATCAGGGCCGCCCACATCATCCACTTGTTCTCGATAACGTCACCTCCTCACGATCGGAAAATGCCACCAGTCCAACCCCGGGGCAATCGGGGCACTCATCGCCGGCGCCAATTACAAACTGCACACCACAACGCGGGCAATACGACACTGATTCGCCTTCGCGATCCGCTGCCTGCAACAAACTCTCGAGCGTTATCTTTCCATCGCGCTGAACGTGTTCGACACACGCCTTGAGTTGCGCTGCGTTCATCCAGTCAATCGTTTCGACAGCCTTCGCATCTGTGACTTCGTGCTTCAGCGGATGTTGCAGATCGAGCACGAACTCCCGCGCGAACTGCCGCGCACCCGGACCTGCCAACACGTTGGCGACCACGATCGGACTGAACTCGGCGAGAAGGTTTCGTGTAAGCACGTCCGCTGCCCGGAGCGATACCGGCGGACAAAGGATCATCTTCGCCATACTCTCGAACCGCTCATGCGATTCCGCCGGAAACAACTTCCGGTGCGCGAGAAAAAACAGGATCCCGATCTGCACCGCCAGGGCGAGTATTCCCACTGCCAGGGGAATGATCAGTTGTTCCAGGCCGAAAAGTGTGACGAGTACCGGCATCCCCACGAACATAAACACGAAGAAGATCGAGCAGGTCCAACGGATTACTCCGATCGACTCTTCTGCTTCGCGCCACACACGCGTCGCAGCGCGTGCGTCGAACTGCTTCGTGAGCCACGATCGCAAAAGCGCCTCGCGACGCGCGGGCTTGGCTGCGATCACCGCGTCGATAATACTCGCGAGAGCTTTCGCCTGTTTTGGCGTGGCGCACCTGGCAAACTTCTCACCGTTGACGACGAGGTACGCTCCGTCGGTGCTTGTTTTCTTGATCGAGTCAAACGAAACAAATTCGCCGGACTGCGTCGCCGGGCGCGAACCGGAAGGCAGCGTTTGTAAGTTGAAGGCGCAAAGTCCCGACGGCGAGATCGACACGGGCAAGACGTGCGACATAAACACGCGACCGGGCGGAGGCAGCGGATTGAGGATTAGCATCGCGCCGTTTGCGTTTCCTAGCCACGGTATCGGCGCGGCGAGGCGCCAGCGTCGACCTGAATTTGAAACAAACGCGACCGACTGCTTCTTCACCCAGATCAAACACTCGGCGAAATAAAGCAGCGCCAGGACGAGCAGCAGCGTCTGGCCGTCACTAATGATCGTAAACACCGATTTTTAGGCGGTCTTTTCTCGCGAGAAGATCTTCTTGAACAATGCGCCGAGGCCAACCACCGCCGCGACGATCGCTTTCCAAAGCCACTTGAACACGCCCGACTTCGCGAGAGCAGCGGCGCTCCCACCGACGATCAAACCCGTAAGTCCGTAGGCGGCCATTTTGTCGCCTGGCCTAAACTCGGCGTATTTCTGTCCCTGAACGTAGTCGAAACCCGCCAACATCGTCTTGAACTTCGGCAGCGTTTCAGCGAGTTTCGCCGGGTCGGTGACGAGGGTCACTTCCATCACGCCGCCGCGACCGAGCAGGCGAGTGTTGTGGTTGACGACGGGCTCTCCTTCGCTTTCCAGTCTGATGGCCCATTCGAGATTGTGAGTTTCCTCGTTGTAGCGCGGCGGGGTTTCCCAGCCAATGACCGTAAGCGTAGGCCAACCACGTTTGAGGCGCTCTTCGTTCCCTCGCGCCGTGCCGTTTCTGATTTCTTCGAGCAGCGCATCCGCATCGAGTGATCCCTTGTCGTCGTCTTTCACGTAGCCGACCGGATCGAATTCAAAGACCGCGAACCAGTTTTCACCAGACGGCGCAACGAAGCCGAGTTCCCTGCCGTTGGTCGGGTTCTGCATGGTTTCCATGAGGCGTCGCGTGTCGTTGCCATCCGCGAACACGTAACCGGCGGGCACTTTGACCTGCGCGGTCGTA
Organism: uncultured bacterium; assembly: GCA_965649955.1. GTDB lineage: Bacteria > Acidobacteriota > Blastocatellia > Pyrinomonadales > Pyrinomonadaceae > PSRF01. The sequence goes on along the minus strand of CBFGMX010000005.1, from coordinate 17,887 downwards.
CCGAGCTCTCCGAGTGATGGGCCTTTCTGAAACTTCACCTCGTCCAATGATTCCCAGCTCATGCCGGTTTCGGGTGATGGTGAGGGCTCGGGTTGTGCCTTTTTCTTGCGGTTGTTCTGGCCAAACGCGATGAGCGCGGAAATGCACACGACAAACAGAACAATGAGACTGCGTTTTTTCATGTGATACCTCCTGGGCTGAGCTGACCTGGGACAGGACGGCGTTAGCTGAAAAAGAGTGAAAGCCAAGTGAAGTGACTGCGACGAAGATCGGAAGGTCCGAAGCAGCCGGGAACAAACCCCATCTGGGTCCGACGGGGAGTATAGCTTGCAGGACTAAGTTGAAAAAGGGATTTTTTTATACGTGCGTCGGCTTTGCACAAAAAAGGGACTAAGCGAGTGAAGAGGTCTCGCGCAAAGACGCAAAGTATACCGTGTTTCTAACTGCTCTCTTTGCGCCTTTGTGCCTTGGCGCGAGAAACATTCTTCCCATCGGTTCTGCCAACAAAACTTGAGTACTTTTTGTGCAAAGCCACGTGGGTCTCCCGCTTGCCGGACGGCTTCAAGGTCCTCTTAACGGCCCGGCGGCGGTTTCAGTCGGGCTACTGAATGTAAGGCGGATTCTGCTACCATGGCCGCATGCGATTTTTGAGTTTGCAATTAGTTGTTGCCCTCGTTCTTACAACGTTAGTAGTTCCACAAGTTACGCTGGCCCAAACGCAGAATCCGGCGGCCGACGTAGTGATGGTTCTACCGTTCGAAAACACCTCCAGTCGCGCCGAATACAACTGGGTTGGCGAGAGCTTCGCGGACGCGCTTGCGGAACTGCTGGCGAAGCCCGGTCTGATCGTCGTTTCCAGCGACGAGCGCGAACTCGCCTACCAACGTCTGCGCCTCCCTAAGACCGTCATACCTTCGCGTGCAACCGCCATCAAACTGGCGCGTCAAGCGAAAGCGACGATGATTGTCGTCGGCAATTACTCGGTTACGCCGCCGGCCACAGCGCCTGCTGCAAACAACGATGGTCAGGAAAAGCTGCCGGCGGACGGTTATGTTCAGGTTACGGCGCGTGTGATCAAGGTCAACGAAGGCCGCACGCTCGGCGAGGTGATGGACGGTGGTTGGGCAACGCGGCAGTTTGACTACGGCGGTGCATTAACGACACTCCAGGACATTCACGGCCGCCTCGCGTACCAGATCCTGTACCAGCGCGACAAGGCCCTGCCCTACTCGCAAAACCAGATCGTCCAGGAAGCGACCAAGATTCCGCAGAAGGCTTTCGAGGCTTACGTGAAAGCCGTCCAGCTCGAGCTGCGGTCTCAAACGCGCGCCAACTATCTCAAGAACGCGCTGCATTACTACGCCGAAGCATTGGGTGGCGCAGTCTATCCCCAGGCGGCTTTCGAGCTCGGCCTCAGCTACATGAGCCTGGGTAATTGGAAAGAAGCGACTGAGTACTTCTCAAAGTTGCAGAAGAAAGAACCGCATTACGCGGAAGCAGCGTTTTATGCGAGTTTGGGTTACACGAAGCTGGGAGATTACGGACGCGCACTGGCGACGATCGTGCCGCTTTCCAGCGATCTGCCGTTGATTGGTGTTTACAACAACGCCGGCGCGGTTGCCGTGCAGGCCGCTCGCGACAACAAGAACGAAGCGGAACGCAAGCGCCTGCTGGCTCAGGCCAGCGACTTTCTGGCGCGCGCCTACGAGTCGGCGCCATCGGATCAGATGGTCAGGTTCAATTACGCCTACGCTTTGTTCCTGCAAGGGAAATATACCGAAGCTGCCGAACATTTGCGTCCGGTGATTACAAGCGATCAGCGCGATGGACAGGCGTATTTCCTGTTTGCGAAGGCGCTCGCGAAAACGGGGAAGACGGAGGCTGCAACCGCAGCTGACGATCAGGCCCGGCGTTTCCTCCAGACTTCCTATGCTCGCTGGGAAACTGAATGGCAGAAGTCGCACACTACCAGTGGCGTGAATTTGCGCATGCGCGACGTTTTGAACCGTGAAGAGGTTTTCGATCTCGAGCGCGTCAAGATTCTGGCGAACGCCAATACGGACACGCCGAGTTCAGCCACGCAGGATCTGCTCATCAAGGCGCGCGATCTTTATCAAGCCGGACGCGATGACGAAGCGCTTCCGGAGTTGCACCGCGTCGTGATGATCGAGCCAACAAATGCCGAGGCTTACCTGTTGAGCGGGCGTATCAACCTTCGCCGCAGCGATCAGGAAGCAGCGATCGCAGCACTCAAAACAGCGATCTTCTGGGATCCCAAACTGATCGACGCCCACATCCTGCTCGGCCGGATCTTTCTCGATCGCGGCGACCGGGGCGAAGCACGCAAGTATGCCTTGAGTGCAATCACGATCGATCCGAATAACCAGGAAGCGATCGCGCTTCAACGACAAGTCACAATGGGAAACTGAGGCTGAGATCTCAGATCGCAAATCTGAGATCTCAAAGTGTGGCACGCGAGGTGCTCAAGGGATAACCGGCACGACACGGAATACGCGAAATTGGTTACCGTGCCCCCGCCGCCAACATCCCCTGAGCGCCGCCTGCCGCTGCGCCAGCTAACCTTCCGAGCGACCCTTCAGTGCTTCCCCCCGAAACGTGGACCCGGTCATAACTGACTGGGTCTTCCCGCATTTTTAATACCTTTTCTATAACTCTCGACTCCCCGCCACTCTCCGACACTTTGTTGGTGAGCGACGAATTTTGTCACTTTGACAGTGACGCTTTCTGTCTTTTTGCGTCAATTTCGACCTAAATGACCATCTTCAATCAGCTCCCAGTCACCCCGCCCAAAAAAATTTTTTTGCTACACTGAGCGCAGTGCGGCAAGTAGTTCCTACATGGTCTGAATGGGTCGCGGCAGGCGCCACGTCCCTCCTGCTAATCCTCTCGTTTCCAAATTTCGAGTTGTTTTTCCTCGCATGGGTCGGCCTGGTCCCGTTGCTCGTCGTCGTGGCGCGAAGACCTTCACCGTTGCGCGCGCTGATTCTCGGTTGGACGGCAGGCACCGTCTTCTTTTATGCGACCTGCTACTGGCTCACTTACTCGATGATCCACTACGGCGGAGTGCCGGCGGTCGTGGCCTACCTGTTACTGATTCCGGGCGCGATTGTAGTCGGGGCCTTTCCCGGAGTGGCGACGATGCTCGTCGCTCTCGCGGTGAAGCGATGGGGCCAGTGGGCCGTATTGCTCGCGCCCATCTTCTGGACCGCATTCGAGTGGGTGCGCCTCGGCGTGACCGGCCAACTCTGGAACGCGCTCGGTTACTCGCAGGCTTATCACTGGCAACTGGTGCAACCGGCAAACTGGGGCGGAGTCTATGCGGTCAGCTTTCTGATCGTCGCGATCAATGCGGCGATTGTCCTCGTGCTGACAAACTTTGACGCACGCAGGGTTATGGCAGCGGTGGCTATCGTTGTATTCGTAGTCTTGTCAGTTGCATTGTCAAACTTCTTTACGCACCCTCAGCTCATGTCATCGGATCCCGTTCCTTCAACGTGCGTGGTCGCGGTCCAACCAAACGTGCCCATGACGTTGGTCAAGACTGCCGAGGAGATGAAGCAGTTACTCGAACGACACTTGGCGTTGAGCCTTGATGGACTGAGGCAGTGCTCCGCCGATGCGGACAGGAGGTTGGTGATATGGCCCGAGTCACCAATGAACTTCACTTACGGTTCCAACAAGTCGTTTCAACAACTGGTCACAAGGTTCTCACTGGAGAACGGCACATACCTTCTCTTCAACTCATTGGAACCCGCGCCGAATGGTGGTTCGTACAATTCTGCGGTCCTAATAAATGGAGACGCCGCGATCACTCAATATGATAAGATTCGCCTGATGCCGTTTGGCGAATATGTCCCGCTCCCTCAATGGTTACCGGGAGCTTCTTTGATAACTGGTCTTGTCGGCGATTTCACTCCGGGCAACAAGTACACTCTTATGTCCGTTGGATATCACCGCGTAGGAGTTTTTATTTGCATCGAGTCGGCGTATCCGTGGATCACCCGCGAGATGACATCTCGCGGCGCCGACCTGCTGATCAATCTCTCCAACGATGGCTATCTTGGACCAACCGCCGTGATGCGACAGCACCTTGCAAATACTGTTTTTCGCGCGGTGGAGAATGGCCGCCCGCTGATGCGGGTTACGAACACGGGTTTGACAGCCCGGATCAGTCCCGAGGGCAAGATCGAAGATTTGACGCACGCATTTCGTACCGACATGCGGGTTTGGACGTATAACCCTACAAAGGCGGACACGACCTACACCAGGCGCGGCGACTTGTTCGTCCAGATTTGCGCTGCGATAACAGCGTTGGTTTTGGTAGTTACTCTGGCGGGCCAGAGAAGGAGTTTTAGAGGATTAAGATGAACGAGGTTTTGTCACTTCAGGAATTACGAGTGTCGTTTGACGATCTTCGTGCGCGAGTTGAACAGCTCGGGAGGTTTCTTTGATGTCCCGGCGAGCCGCGAAGAGTTGAACCGTATCGAGGCCCAGGCTTCCGCACCCGACTTCTGGAACGATCAGGAAGCCGCACAGAAGCTGCTCCAGGATCGCAGCCGCCTGGAAAAGAAGATCGAGCGACAGGAGCATTTTCAATCGCAGATAGACGACGCCGCGGTGCTCTTTGAGTTTGCCGAAGAAGACGAGAGTTCCGTCAAAGAGCTCCACTCGTTACTTGAACGCCTCGAACACGAGTTGGGCCAGGCTGAAACCGAAATGCTGCTTGCTGGCGACAACGATCGCCGCAACGCGATCTGTACGATTCATCCCGGCGCCGGCGGCACGGAGTCGCAGGATTGGGCCGAGATGCTGTTGCGTATGTATTTGAAATGGGCCGAACAGCGGGAGTTCAAAGCTGAAGTGCTCGAGTATCAACCGGGCGAGGAAGCCGGACTGAAGAGCGTAACGTTCAGAGTGGAAGGCGAATACGCCTACGGTTTACTGGCCGCCGAAGCCGGTGTGCATCGCCTCGTTCGAATCTCGCCGTTCGATCAAGCCGCGCGGCGCCATACCTCGTTTGCTTCGTTGTTTGTGTATCCGGAGATCGACGAAGACATCGAGGTCGATATTCAGGACAAAGACTTGCGCATTGATACCTACCGTGCGACCGGCGCGGGGGGTCAACACATCAACACCACCGACTCTGCCGTGCGCATTACGCATATCCCCACGGGCATAGTCGTTTCCTGTCAGAACCAGCGTTCGCAACATCAAAACCGGGCCGTCGCCATGCAGGTGCTGCGTTCCCGGCTCTATGAACTCGAATTGGAAAAGCGCCAGGCCGAAACAGCGGAACTCGAAGCCAACAAGGCTGACATCTCTTTCGGCTCGCAAATTAGAAGCTACGTGCTGGCCCCCTATCAGCTTGTTAAAGACACGCGCACCAAACTCGAACGAGGTAACGTCGACGCCGTTTTGGGCGGAGACATCGACGACTTCATCAAAGCCTACTTGCTCGCGCGCAAGGCTGCTTAGGTTATCCGCGTTCTAAGAACACGGATTGTGAGTGCTGGAGTTTTCATGTCAACTACAACTACACAGATCGAACCGCGGCCACGCGTGATCGTGCCACGCGCGAGCCGAGCCAGCGAGATATTCGCGATTCTTCTGCTCGCGGCCGGATTGCTTTTGGCGCTGTGCCTGATTTCCGCGGCGTTCTATCCCAACGATCCGTCCTGGAACTCCGCCGGCCAGAGCGAGACACAAAACTGGGCCGGCGCGATCGGCGCGAACGTCGCCGCGACCGCGTTCCAGTTCATCGGTCTCGCGGCTTACCTGCTGCCGCTGCTTCTTTTCGCGGGCGCGTGGCGTCGATTTCGTCGCAACGCGATTCAGAGCCCGTTTTCCCGTATCGCGGGATTGGTCGTGCTCGTCGTCGCAGCGTCAGCGCTGCTCTCGATCTCGCAGATGCGTCCGTTGTTCGACTCGAGCGTTCAACCCGGTGGTCTTCTCGGGTCAGTCGTCGCTCAGGGTCTCGCCAGTGGGTTGAGCCGGATCGGCGCGACGGTACTGCTGGTTGCGATCGCTGCGACCGGGCTTCTTCTCGCCACTAATTTCTCGTTCATACGTCTTTACGAGATTCTCGCCAACCTGATGGCGACGCGGTTCGCCTTCGTGGGCAAGATTCCCGAGCGTTTCCACGCATGGCGACAACTCCGCCGCGAACAGGCCGCGAAACGGAAAGAGATGAAGGCCGCGCTCAAAGCCGAACGTGAAGCAGCGCGCAGCACTCTGAAACAGACGCTGAACCTGACACCGGCTGAACGCGTCGCGGATTTCATGAAAGAGACGGCGGCGCCGCCCGTCATGGAAACTGCACAGGTGATTCGTGGTGAAGCGAAAGCGAAACGAATCGCTGTCGAACCCGCGCCGGAGCCCGTCATCGTGGCCAGCGCCGCCGCAGGGGTTGCGTCATCGGGCCCGCCTGCGGTTGTTCCAAGAGTAAACACGGATTTCGAAGCCGACGACGTCGAGGACATGGTGAAGGGCGCTTCCGTGTTGCGAATCAAAGCAGAAGCCCCGGCACCGGCGAAATTACCCTTCGACGGCAACCGCCGCGCCGTCAATTACGACGACTACAACCCGCCGGCGCTCCATTTCCTAAACGAAGCTCCGCCACACAGCGAACAAGCAGACGCCGAGTTACTCGCACTCGCTAACCGTCTCGCCGAAAAGTGCAAAGAATTCAACGTCACGGGCCAAATCAAACACATCTGCCCGGGGCCCGTCGTCACGACTTACGAATTCAAACCCGATCCCGGCGTGAAATACTCGCGCGTCGTATCGCTGGTGGACGATCTCTGTCTCGCGCTGAAAGCGGAGTCGATCCGGATCGATCGCATGCCGGGTAAACCACACGTCGGCATCGAAGTGCCAAACCCGCGGCGCGAGACAATCTTCCTGCGGGAAGTGATCGAGTCGCGCCCGTTTCAGGAATCCCCTTCGAAACTCACGATCGCGCTGGGCAAAACGATCGACGGTCTCAACTATGTCGCCGATCTCGCAAAGATGCCGCACCTGCTGATCGCCGGCACAACCGGCGCGGGCAAGTCGGTCGGTGTGAACGCGCTGATCGTTTCCATTCTTTATCGCGCGCGGCCGGATGAAGTTAAGTTCATCCTGATCGATCCGAAACGGCTCGAACTAGGTCTTTACGAGGACATTCCGCATCTGGCCACGCCGATCATTGTCGATCCAAAGGTGGCGTCGCGGTCGTTGAAATGGGCCGTCGCCGAGATGGAACGTCGTTATCGCGATCTGGCCGGTTGGGGCGTCAGAAACATCGACGGTTACAACACCGAGATCATGCGCCGCAACCTGGTGAAGGAATACGACGATAACGGCCAACCATGGAAACCGCTGCCGTACATCGTCATCATCATCGACGAGCTTGCGGACCTGATGATGACCTCCGGACGGGAAGTCGAAGAGTCGATCACTCGTCTTGCGCAGATGGCGCGCGCCGTGGGCATCCATCTCGTGCTGGCAACTCAGCGTCCGTCCGTCGATGTGATCACGGGACTGATCAAAGCTAACTTCCCGTCGCGTATCTCGTTCCGCGTCTCTTCGAAGATCGACTCGCGCACGATCATCGACACAAACGGCGCCGAACAGCTTCTCGGCCGCGGCGACATGCTGTTTCTGCCGCCGGGCACTTCGCGCCTGATCCGCGTTCACGGCGCTTACATCGACGAAACTGAGATCGGAAAGATCGTGGCTCATATCAAGGCGCAGGGCCCGCCGTCGTACGATGAAAGCATCACGCAATCGGAAGAGGAGGCTCTCGGACTCGAAGCGGGTGTTGGCGAGCACGACGAACTGTTCGAAGAAGCGTTGCGCATTTGCGTCGAGATGAAGCGCGCATCGACGTCCGTGTTGCAGCGCCGGTTGCGAATCGGCTATGGCCGCGCGGCTGCGATTCTCGACATGATGGAACGTGAAGGACTGATCGGTCAGGCCGATGGTTCGCGTCCTCGTCCGGTGCTCGGCCGCGCCTACGAGATGGTTGCCGAGTGGGACGAAATGGCCAGTTCGGAAGTGTAGTTTTTTGTCATCGGCGGCGTGGGTTGTGGAGCGCCGCGCACGTGTGCATTTTGCTATAAACCCAGTTGCAGCAAAACTTAAGTGCGTTAACACGGATTTTCTCCACAGACTTTTCCACAGTTGCGGTGGAAGATCCGTGTATCTGATGGAAGGAAAAGCCCGATGCTAAATCAACTCTCAACAGCCAGCCCAGATCTGGCTTCCTTACTCGCAAGCGGTTACCTGATGGAGAGTCCTCCGCCAACTGACCCGATTGATCCTCCGGACAACCAGGGCGGTGGCAGCGGAACTACTACTTCCGAGCCGGAAGAAGAAGAAGGCTCGGGAAACTAGTACTCCCGGACGCTGCGCAGGTACTTTGAGAACGACGCTCAGAAACACCGAGGACTCGCCCCGTTACACTCGAAGGTCTTGCCAAATCTGGATCAACTTCGTCGCTCTGCTCGTGAGATCTTTGACGCTGCGCTTTTGTCAGTAGATCCGCGGCAGGCAGTCAGGCGGGCTATCGTACGCGATGGGTCAATGGTCGAAGTGTGCGGTGAGCGATTTGACGCGTCGTCAACGCCGGTTTATGCAATTGCGATCGGCAAAGCAGCCGCGGCGATGGCGCATGGAGTTGACGATGCGCTTGGCGAGTGGCTCACGGACGCCGTGATCACTGCTCCTGCGCTTGCTGACGTTTTGCCGTTCACGCGGTGGCAGAAATGCGTAGGCGGCCATCCGCTGCCAACGGAAGCGAGTCTCGCGGCAGCGCAGTGTGCCTTCAACCTATTGGACCAGGCGAATGAAGAACGTGCCGTCGTGATCTGTTTGGTGTCCGGCGGTGGTTCGGCGATGATCGAGTGGCCGATCAGCGAGCAGATTTCGCTTGCGGATCTGCGCCGCGCAAACGAACTGCTCATCGGATGCGGTGCGAGCATTAACGAGATCAATGCTGTTCGACGGGCGTTCTCCGCCGTCAAAGGTGGAGGGTTGGCCCAACGCGCACCTCACGCGCGACTCGTTACATTGATCGTCTCCGACACGAATCCGGGTGACGAAGCGAGCGTCGCGTCTGGTCCAACGCTGCCGCCGACCGACTCCACGGATCCAGTAGACGTAATTAAACACTATCATCTGGACTTACCAGCTTCGATTTTGAAATCTCTTAAATCCGCAGACCCTTTCGTGCCTGGACCATATCAAGTGCTGCTGGATAACTCGACGGCTCTCGCCGCCGCTCATCACAAAGCAGCGGAACTCGGATTTACGTCCACCATTGCACACGACATTTGCGAACAGCCGATCCAGGACGGTTGTGACCTGCTTCTCGCTCGACTCTCAGAACAAGCTACGGATTGTTTGATCTCGGGCGGAGAGTTTTCCTGTCCCGTCAGAGGCGATGGCCGAGGCGGCCGCAATCTCGAAACAGTCCTGCGTTGCGCCATTGGTCTCGAACACCAACCGGGCGTCATTCTGAGCGCTGGCACCGACGGTATCGACGGAAACAGCCCTGCCGCCGGCGCTATCGCGGACGAAACCACCATTTCGCATGCTCGCTCGCTTGGTCTCGACCCCGCGGAGTTTCTCGCCCGCAGCGATTCCTACAGTTTCTTCGAAAAACTGAAAAGTCTGATCGTCACCGGTCCCACCGGAACAAACGTCCGCGACGTTCGGATCCTGATAAAACCCACACGGGCCTTAACTTCTTCTTGACTCTCAACTGCGTTAACGAATATAAGCTACTGCATCTTCCGCCCGGAGCCGCCAGTTTGTCGACATCTATAGTTACGGAAACGAATATCCCGACGGCGCCGCCCGATTCTGTTTCGCTGACGTTTTCCGAACTGATCGAGCAATTGAACGCCCAGACCTCCCCACCATCGCTCGAACAAATCGGTTCGTGGATGGCGAACGTCGAGATAACTTCATTAGATGTCGAGCCTTACGTTGGATTTAAAGAAGGCAACTACTGGCGCCACCGGGTTTGTCGTAACGAAGCCGTCGAGATGTTGATCATCTGCTGGCGGCCCGGTCAAAAAACACCGATTCACGACCACAACGGATCGCATGGTGTTGTCCGTGTCCATCAGGGACTTTTGTGGGAAACGACCTTCAGCTACGAGGAGGAACGCGGCCTGTGCTACGACACGGGCCGCGAGTGTCCCACCGGAACGGTGACCGGGGCCGACGTGCCCGACATCCATCAGCTTGGTAATCCCGAAGTCAGTGGACAGGATCTCATTACCGTCCACGTTTACGCGCCGCCGCTCGGTGTTCTTAATACGTACAAGGTGGGTAGTTCGAAGATAGACCTTTACACGCCTAATGATTTTCCGACGTGAGATCCGTTGCCCAGCGGCTTCACGTTCGGAAATGAGTACTGGTAGGACCCCTCACAGAGTTGTTGTCCCTTTTTTACTGCTCGCCCTGCTCGCCGTGAGCCTTGCGTGTCGGGAGACACGCGTCCCCGGAGCGGCTTCGGAGTTGACTGTCGCCGCTGCATCCGATCTGACGCCCGCGTTTGAAGAGATCGCGCGCGAGTTTGAAGCAACTCACAAAACCAAAATCGTTTTCGTGTTTGGATCCACGGGCCTGCTGACGAGGCAGATCGAGAATGGTGCTCCGTTCGACGTCTTTGCCGCCGCGAACGTGAGTTTTATCGATCAACTCGAAGCTAAGGGACTGATTGTTCCGGGCACGAAGACGACTTACGCGCGCGGGCGCATCACGATGTGGACAACGGCCGATAGCACAGTGAAGCTGGAGAAGATCGAAGACCTCGCGCGTCCGGACGTTCATCGCATCGCGATTGCGAATCCGGACCACGCGCCGTACGGACAGGCCGCGCGCGAAGCGCTCGAGACTGCGCGTATCTGGGAAACGGTGCGGCCAAAGCTGGTTTATGGCGACAACATTCGTCAGACACTTCAGTTTGCGGAGACGGGGAATGTGGAAGTGGCGATCGTGGCGCTGTCGTTGAGTGTGCAGAGCAAAGGGCGATGGGTGTTGATTCCGGAAGAACTGCACAAGCCACTCGATCAGGGCATGGGAGTTATGAAAGCTACGCAGAACGAGCCGGCGGCGCGTGCGTTCAGCGAGTTTGTGAATGGCGCGAAGGGCCGCGAGATTATGACGAAGTACGGCTTTAGTTTCCCGTGACACAGACTGACGCGAATTTTGAGACGGATAGATTCGCGCCATCCGTAGTTACTGTGATTGTGCCGCATTGACCGGTGGTCAACACCTCAGCGCCGCTCTGCTTCCAACGTTCGACAACTTCCATATGCGGGTGACCAAACATCGAATCCTGTCCCACTGAGACGATCGCGAAGCGAGGCTCAGTCGCTGAAACAAAAGCTTCGGTGGAGGACGTCTTGCTACCGTGATGCGGAACCTTCACGACATCCGCGCGTAATTCGTTCGCCCGTGCCAGCAGTGCGCCTTCAGCTTTCTTTTCAATGTCGCCCGTAAGAAGGATCGAGCGCTCCCGAAACTGCAACTTCAACACGACCGAGGCGTCGTTGCTCGAATCGCTACCCGGCGGCGGCCACAGCACATGCAGCTCAACCTCACCAAATCGAATCACATCTCCTCGCTGGACCGTTTGGAGATTCGTAGTCGTGAGCGACTGCGAAAACTTCGCGAACTCAGGATCGTTTGCCGGTGTTCGTCCCACCAAAGCTGAATTGACGGCGAAGTTGCGCACGACGTCGGTTAGTCCACCGATGTGATCTGCATCGGCGTGAGTTGCGATCACGTAATCAACTCGGTCCAACCCACGAAACCACAAATACTCTGACACAACAGACTCGCCGATGCTGCGAGTTTCACGTTCCAAAGGTCTATTTGCGTCGGTGCGAAATCGCGGGCGGCCACCGCCGTCTACGAGCAACGTCGTTCCATTGGGCATCGTGATTAGCGCCGCATCGCCCTGGCCCACATCCAGGAAGTCAACCCGCAAGCGCGCATCCGCGCGTGCAGCGCTGAACGGATGAACGATCACCGTTGCCACCAAGAGCGTTTGGACCAGCACGAGCGGCAAGACACGACGCCGCGCCGTTTTGCCGGCGAATCTCGACAGCGGTTCCCAGCCATGCAGCGCAACCACGAGCAACAGCAGCGGCACGTAATACAAAACGTAGATCAGTCGCGGCCAACCGGAATACTCCGGCAGCCTCAACGAACCTAGGCCACCGTTGGCAAAAGGATCGACACTGTGGACCATCAGCCAGTTGATCGCCTCAGCAAATCTCAAAACCGGGGCCGCCAGCGACGTGCTAACCTCCGTCAACAACAAACCAACCAACGCAACTCCCGCCAGCACCGCGAGTAACACACTCACCACGATGTTCAGCACCAGCGACGACAACGAAAGCCGGTGAAAATACATGATCATCTGGGGCAAGAGCACGATCTGCACGGACGCGGAAACGACTATCGCTCCGAACACATACCGCAAACACCACTGGATCCTCCAACGCTCCAACGCTGCCGCAATTGAAACTTTGAAGACCCGATATCGATGCGTCGAGCGCGCGATCTCGCGCTTCCAATTCTTCTCGCTCCAAAACAACGTCTCACAGAATGCCTTGAGTTCGCGCGTACAGGAGGGCGGGTATGGTGTGTCCGTGGTTGGATACCAGGCGCCGATCGCTGAAAACTTCCGCAACAGCGGCCACGCGATCACGACGATCGCCAGCACCGAGAGAAAAGTCAGTTGGACCGATGGATCGAAAATGCCTTTCGGGCTGTGGACCAGGAGGATCAGCGCCGCGCCTCCGAGTGCGTTCAACGAAGTAGCGGGACGAAACAGCACCGCGCCCAGTCCCGCAAAACTGAACATCAACGCGGCGCGCAGAACCGACGCCTCCCCGCCGACCGCCAGCGAGTAACACCAGACGAAGCCGGCGGGTATTACAAACTGAAGCAAACGTCTCTTCGTCAGACGACGAAGCGCCAACAGCACGATTCCGCCGATGAAACTGATGTGCAGTCCGCTGATGACGAGCACGTGAAAAGTGCCGCCGTCACGAAAACGTTCGGCCGTCGAGCGCGGCAGGTTGTAGCGGTTGCCAAGCAGCGCGGCATCGAGTACGCCGGCGGTTTCAGGCGAAAATCGCGAATCAATCTGGCGCTGTAATCGCTCTCGCCACGCGTACAGCCACCCCAGCGGCGGGAAAATCGGTGCGTCTTCGAGCCTTGCGATTGCGCTCGCGCTCTTAACAACACCCATTGCAACGTAATTTTGACGATCCAGGTACTCAGACAGGAGCGACACGCCGGGATTGCGGTAGTTATCACTGCGCAAGATCGTTGCTGTCACTCGAATCCGCGCGCCGTATCGCAAGTCCAGTGCGCGAAACTCCTGTTCGCTCGCGGTATCCCTGAACGGGGCGATCAGTGAGACCAGATCTGTCTCAGGTCCGTGTTCGACGCCAAGCGCAAGATAGAGCCGGTCGCGAGTAAACTGGGGTGGTCCAACCAGCACACCGCTGAGGGTTCGTGTCTGAGCTCGCCATGGAATTCGCGAAACGGCCCTCTCCTCGACCGCCAGCACCGCGCCCACCAAGAACGTCGCGGCCAACAACGCCGACGCCGCCAACCGCAAGCTTCTGTTCAACCACGCCACCAGCGCCACGATCGAAAACAGACCACCCGCAAATGCGACGTAAACGGGTCGCACGCGCGGCCCGTACTCCACCGCACAAACACCAACACAAAAGGAAATCGCGATTTGAAGAAGCGGATACTGACTCGAGAGGTTCCGGTGAGGATTCATTTTGCGCCAGATACTACAACGATCGGCGCAACAGAACCACAGTCTCCACGTGATGAGTCTGCGGGAACAGATCAAATCCCGCGATCGAGTCGATCGTGTATCCACCCGAGATCAGTTTCTTGAGGTCGCGGGCGAGCGTGGCCGGATCGCACGAAACATAACTTATTCGTTGTGGACGCAGGTCCAACATTCCCTTCACGACGACAGATTCGGCGCCCGCCCGCGGCGGGTCGAGTAAAATAAAATCCACGTCACTCATCGACCGTGAATGGGCCCGCATCCAATCGGCAACCGTCGCCGTCAGCACGCGAGCGTTTGTCAGGTTCGCCAGGTTGCGTCTCGCGAAGCGTGTAGCGACCGGGTTTGCTTCCACGGCTACAACGTTCGCAAAACGCCGCGACAGCGGCACCGTAAACAGCCCAACACCGCAATAGAGATCCACCGCCGTATCGCCGCCGGCCGCTTCGCTTAACGCAAACTCAACCATCTCCGGCAACAGCGCCGGGTTGATCTGGAAAAACGACTCCGCGTTGTATTGATAAACTTCGTTCCCGACCCGCAAACTCAGCTCGTTCGTTTCAAACTCCGCAAACGCCGGCGAGAGCGAAACATTGTTCTCACCTGCCACAGCATCGAGGTGCTTCAAATCGGGCGGGAACTCCGCCCACTCCGTGGACCGCACGCGCTCCAAGGTCTGCTGCAACTCAGGCATCAACACTGCGCAGTACTCAACGTCGCACACGCGTCGCGATCCACGCTCGTAGTATCCGATCTCACGTTTCTCTTTATCGATCTGCCACGTAGCGCGTACGCGATAACGCCAGTTGTTGGGCGACGGATGAACTGTGATCGGCGGCACCGGATCGACGCGAGCAATGCGGTGCAAACAGTCGGCGATGATATCGGCCTTGGCGGCGAGTTGTGCTTCGTATGTTAGCTGCTGAAAATCGCAACCACCGCACCGGCCAAAGTACGGACACGGAGGCTCGACGCGAACCGGCGAAGGCGTGAGGACTTCCACTACCGAGGCAAACAGAACGTTCCCCTGTTCGCGCTCCACCTGCACTCGCAGATGATCTCCCGGCGCCGCCAGTGAAACCAGAAGTGTCTTCCCAGCCGCATGGGCCAACCCCACGCCGCCCGGCAATATGCGCTCGATCCGTATTTCCATTATCGGCAACACGGATAACACAGATCTTTCTAAACGTAAAACAAGCTGAGTCGTGGCAGGGCAAACTGCTCCCGCAAACGCTTCAGCAGGAGATTATCGAAGGTTTGTTTGTAAACGGCTGGTTCCATCTGACTGCGGTACGGCTTGAGCTGATCTTTAACTCCACTCTTTAGCGCATCGAGCTCAGTTACGTTGATCACTGCGAGCATCGCGTCGTTTATCATTCGTTCGAGTCCGGTGAGTGAGTCTTCGAGCCGGCGCGTGTCGAGCACGGCATTATTGGCAACGTCGTCACGGATCTCCTGCAACAACCCGGCAGCGCGAGTGAGCGCTTCGGATAGATCGTCTTCTTTTCTCGACTGCGATAGCCGAACGAGCTCGCTATGGCAACGTTGTAAATGTTCGGTGATTGCGGTCGCTGAGAATCGAGTCTCGTCGGTTTCTCCGCCGTCGGTTTTTTCCGGCGCGCCGACACGCGATTCGAGCCATTCATCATATTGCGCTTCAACTTCCTCCTGGCAGTAAAGCAGCGTCTTCACCGATCGCTTGCGTGGCCGCGATTCATACGAATCAAACGATCGTTCAATTCCCCGCAGAACGATATGCAACGGAATTCCCTGCTGCTTCCACGTTTCCATCAGCGCCCAGTCGAGTGGACTGAGAAAGAGATGCTTACCGCGTCGCCTGACGAATGCATCCTCGATTTCGGTGAAGTAGTTGAAGTAATTCAAGCCTTGTTTATTTCGTAGATGATGCGCAAACCATCAAGCGTCAGAGTTTCGTCGAGTGCGTCGATGTACATTGAGGCATGCTGCAACAACGGCCCAAGGCCGCCCGTGGCGATCGCTTTCGGCGAACCCTCCATGCCTTCGCGTATCAGCTCGATCAAACCATCAACCATGGCCACCGTTCCGAAATACATGCCCGACTGAAGCGCTTCGATCGTGGATGAGCCGATGACTTTTCGCGGCCGTTCGAACTCTACCGGCGGCAATTTCGCAGCGCGAGCTACAAGCGCGTCGGCGGCGGTCATAATTCCCGGGACGATGATGCCACCCAGGTACTCCCGCCTCGAGCTGACCGCGTTGAAAGTTGTGGCAGTGCCAAAATCGATGACTATACAAGGCGCGCCGTATTTTTCGACGGCCGCAACCGCGTCGACAAGCCTGTCGCTTCCGAGCTCTGACGGATCGTCGTAGAGGATCGTCAAACCAGTGGGGGTCGTGTGGTCCACAAATACCGGCGTGACTTTGAAATACTGCTCCGCCAACCACTGAAGCGTGTAGTTCAAGTAAGGTACGACACACGAGATGATCACCGCTTCCACTTTGCGAGCGTCCAGTCCCGCGAGATCAAAAAGGCTTCTCACCTGAACACCGTATTCGTCGGTTGTTCGCAGTTCATCGCGATTCAACCGCCAGGTGTTGAGCAGTTGCGGCCCCTGAAAAACTCCGAGCTTGACGTCGCTATTTCCAGCGTCAATCGCGAGAAGCATAAGCGGGCTCCTCGATGTCGTGTCGTGTCATTGCCAGTTCCTGCTCGATTAGATCCGCTGCTCGGACAGTACCGTTTTCCTGTTCCAACTGCCGGCTGACTTCCTTGGCGCGCAGCGCATACGACGGCTCGTGCAGCAGCTTGCCCAACTCTTTCGCAACCCGCCGCGCACGATACTTGTCTCGATAAACAGTGCGGCTCACGCCGAGTCGTTGCGAATGTTCCGCGTTGTCAGATTGATCGAATGCGAACGGGACGATTAGCGTCGGCACTCCAGCCAGCAGGCCGTGCGACGTGGTCCCTACACCGCCGTGATGAACGACCACGCTCGCGCGCGGCATCAGCGACTCATAAGAAACATAATCAACCGCGATCATGTTGTCGGGAAGCGCGCCGGGATGATTGCGTTCGTCGCCAATCAACAGCACCGCGCGTTGGCCCAACTGTTTTGCTGCCTCTATACTTTCGCGAAAGAAATCGCGCCCGATCCAGACAGCGGAAGATCCGAGCGTAAAAACGATGGGAGGTGGACCGTTGTCAAGAAAGTCTGAGAGCTGAGGCGGAAGCACCGATTCGTGATTGCCACCGTAAAAACAGAACCCCGTAATCTCGGTGTGCGGCGGCCAATCCGGTTGCGGCGACGCGAAGAGTTTCGAGAACATCGCCAGCACTCGATACGGCGAGTGTTGCCCAGCGAACATCGGATTGCCGGGATCGCTCAGGCCAAGTTCGGCGCGAAGTTCGGCAACGGGTTTCGCGTCGTAGCCGCTTTTACTCACGTCGAGCAAAAACTTCATGACGCGAGGGCCAAGCAACGTGAACAGGTTTTTCGTCCACTGCCAGTAGGGTGGCACTGGCGGATCGTACGCGGAGAAGAACGAGAACGGGGCAAGCACCGAGGAGATCCACCGCATGCCCGTCTTTCTTCCAACCAATGGACCAGCCGGCGCCGCGGGATGCGTCACGAGCAGGTCTGCTCCGCTAACCGCGGCCAGCAGATCGTGGTAACTGTCGCGCACCGCGGGAAACACCAGCCCGTCCATCAGAAACCGCGGCCCCGTTTTAGGCTGCATTATCTTATGGATCAGTTCCGGCGCCTGTTCTTTCGGTTGCGGTATGTTGGGCCGCACCGGGGCAAGTTCCAGGCCCGCGGCCTCGACTTTCTCGCGATAGACCTCCATCGTCGCGATCACGGGCGTGTGACCGCGAGCGCGCAACTCGAGCGCCACCGCCATGTAAGGATGAACGTCGCCAAACGATCCCCACGTGTTCAGAATGATGCGCTTACTATCTGACATAGCTATGAATCAGTCCGAGGACTTATCCAGCCGATCTTACGCTGACGTCTCCCGCCCTCACTAATTTCATCCCGTCCGCAGTTTCTAGGCGCAACGCGC